>JANNCZ010000846.1:0-16839 GCA_031387185.1 Burkholderiales bacterium | reverse complement strand
AATCGCCACGTGCACGGTCGCGCCGACGGGCGAGACGCCCATCTTTTCCGAGCCGTAAAACGCCAGTGGGCGCAGATAGCACGACTCCAGTTTGTTGACGCGCACCACTTCTTTTTGCGCCGCCATCAACTCTTCTTTGCTGAACGGCAAATCCATCATGTAAATCTTGGATGAATTCATCCAGCGCTGGGTGTGATCAGCGAGGCGGAAAATCTGCGTGCCGGCCGCGGTGTTGTACGCGCGCACACCTTCGAAGGTGGCCAGGCCATAGTGCAGCGAGTGCGTCAGCACGTGCGTGGTGGCGTCGCGCCACTTCACCAGCTTGCCGTCAAACCAAATGAAACCGTCGCGGTCGGCCATCGACATCTTGAAATCTCCGAATGAAAAATGGATGCGTTACTGGACACAATTTTAGCGCGGAACGCGCAGTCCACCCCGCAGTTCACCGCACTGTCCGCCCCGTAGTCCACTTCACAGCCCACCCAGCAGTAGCCCCCTACAATCGCATCATGATTTACACCACCTGCCCCAAATGCGGACGCACGCCGCTGCCCGAGCAACAGACGTTTCCAGCCGCGTGCCCTGCGTGCGGGCCGGTGCTGTCCAAATTCAAGACAGAAACGCAGCGCAAGGATTGGGAGACAGAGCGGCTGCTTGTCGCTTCTGAAGGCGCTGCCACTGAGTCGGTCGCCGGGCGCACCATGGCTGTTCTGTTTCACGTTCCGCTGCAGGTGGCGCGCTTTAACTGGCAGGGGCGCATCCTTGCGCTGGTGATTTTTTCGCTCTGGTCGATCTGGATATTCAAGGATTTTTCGATCACCGAAGGCCACCCCGGCAGCCGCTTATTGCATATGGTGCTGTTGCCCTTTCACGAAGCCGGGCACTACGCTATCTTCCGCTGGTTCGGCGAATTCATCATGATTCTCGGCGGCACGCTCGGTCAACATCTGATGCCGCTGGTGCTGTGCGGCGCGTTGCTGATCAAACGGCGCGACCCGTTCGGTGCGGCGCTGTTTTTCTGGCTGCTCGGTTTTTCAGTGGCCGACATGGGCATCTACATGTACGACGCGTTCGACCCCAAGTTGATGCTGTTGGGTGGCGGTACGGGTGCCGAGAGCGACGGCCACGACTGGCAGAACATTTTCGGCGACCTCAATCTGCTGCGGCGTGCGCAGGCCATCGGCCGCATCTCGGCATGGACCGGTGCGCTGATGATGCTCGTGGGTCTGGTGTGGGCAGCGTGGATGGTGTGGCTGCAACGGAGGTGGCTGACTGACGGCATGTTTGCCGAGGAAGACAAGTATGAATAGCGGCGCTCGGCGGCGCTCGGGGTGGCTGCAAAGCCCGCTCGCGTTGCTGTGCGTTGCCATGCTTGGGCACGGTGCCGCACACGCCCAGGCGCCTGCTCTGCAGGCACCGGCCACTCAGGCACCCGCAGCGGCGGGCAGAGCGCTGTGGTGGCCCGGGTTCATCGATGCGCGCGGCAAAGCCTTTCTCGAGCTGGCAGACGACACGAAGCTGTGCGCGCTGGCGCGTGACGCGCTGCGCAAAGCCGCAGCGGAGGCGGGCCGCGTGATTACGCTGCCACTCAAGGTCGAGACGCTGCTGCCGCGTGACGCACGCCTGGCCTTTGGCGTGATCGACACCGCAGGCCATACCTCAGAGCGCGTGATGCCCCGTGTCGTCACCATCGCGCGCGGTACGGACAAGGGGGCGTGCGCCCATATCGCCGAGGCGGGCGCCGAGGCGCCCGGCTATACGGTGGAGGAAGACCGCACCGCCTTTGGTGTGCATCCGCCGCGCCCGCTGCTGCTGCGTGCGCCCCTTGATGCGTGGAAGAGCTTTGGTCAGGCGGGTGCGCCTGGCACTTCCGATGCGCGCTTTGTGGCCGCCGCCGATGCGCCACCAGCGTGGCGCGCGCGCGTCACGCCCTTTGTGCCGGCACCGCTTGAAGTGTTCGGCCAGCGCTTCGCGGCTGTGCTTGAACGCGGACGCGAGGCTACCCTGCTCGCATTGAACGGCGCGATTGCGGTGTCACCGGAATTCGACACCCTCAATCTGATTGCGCGCGAGGGGTTGGCAAATCCCGTGTTGGCAAGTTCCGTGGGCAGCTTGGCGCAAGAAGGGCAAAGTGTCACGCTGCTTCAGAGCGGGCCATCCGGCGGTTTTGTGAAAAACCGCGCCGGCAGTTTCGTCGCGCAGGTGGTGGGCGCGCTCGATCTGGATGGGGATGGTGTCGACGAAATCGTGTTGCGCGCGCGCTATTACAGCGGCGGCAATTTGAAGATTCTGAAATTTTCCGGCGGCAAATTGATTGAAGTTCGCCAGTCGGCTTATGAAGGCGAATGACGAGGGTGTGCGCGTACACGCAAGGCGTAAATTTGGATATACTCAGTCCATCCAATCGATCAGACATTCCCCGAACCTGCCATGCCCTCCAAAGCTGCCGTAAAAGACGAACGCGACGGACTGTTTTTGCGTTTTCGCGATCACGATTCTCCCAGAGGGGTGTCGCTGGGTACGCTCAATCAGTGGGTGGAGTATTTGCACACCGACAAGACCAAATACATTCACGAAGCACTGATCGAAAAAATGGAACGCGACCAGCAGCTTCTTGCCGCGCGGCTGGCCAAACCCGCAGTGGCGATCAAACGCGGCAAGCCGGTATTGGCGAAGCGCGGCGTCACCAGCGCCGAAGTACGGCTGATGCGCGCGCAGGTCAAAGAGCGGCACGGTGATCCGAAAATTGAATGGAAGCCCAATCGTGTGCTAGATGAGTTGCTCTCGGGCGCATGATTCGTGTGGGAAGACCCGGAGCCGTTTGATGTCGCTTGGTGCCGCTTCCCCTACTCCGGCGGCGGCACGCAGCACCATCCTTGCCTGGTGTTGCAGGAAGACGCCGTAACGCGCGCCGGATTGACCAACCCCACGGCGTTTCAACTCCAGGCTCAATTTGTGCTGAAACTTCCGTGGAGTCCTGATTGGTTCTCTGCCGCGCCTGGCAAAAAGTCACCGGTGATGGGCCGGGTGGATATCGCTTCAGAACGCATGCGCTATTTGTTCAAGGCGGCCGTCAGTACCAAATTCGCGCAGCATGTCAACAGTTTGTAAGGGAATGCGTGCTGCGATTTCATCAGGGCATCGTCTTGAAACCCGCTTCCACCAACGGCTTTCGAAGACCACCTCTTGAGTACCGCCCGTACCAACGCTTTGGGCCGCATGCCCTTGTCAAAACTGAACCACTGAAAGTCTCCTGTGACCACTCCTGCCGCACCTCCTGCCGCCGCTCCGCTTGCTTCTCCCGCCGCCGACCCCAAGCGCGACATTTTTTTGCTGGTCGCCTGCCAGGCACTGCTGTTCACCAACAACGTCTCGATGATCGCGGTCAACGGGCTTGCCGGTCTGGCACTTGCACCCAACGCGGCGATGGCGACGGTGCCGGTCACGTCCTACGTGGTCGGCTCGGCGCTGGCATCAGCGCCAGTAGCCAAGATCATGAAGCGTTATGGGCGGCGCATCGGCTTTTCGGTCGGCACTTTCTTCGGTATGCTTGGCGTGCTGGTAGCGGCGCTGGGCGCGTATCACAAACTGTTCTGGCTGCTGTGCGCCGGCACCATGCTGGTGGGCTTTTACAACGCCTGCGGGCAGTTGTACCGTTTCGCCGCCGCCGAAGTCGCGCCGCCGGCGTGGAAAGAGCGGGCGATTTCGTGGGTGCTGGCGGGCGGCGTGATCGGCGGTGTGGTCGGGCCGAATTTGTCGAAGTACACGATTGACGGACTGTCGGTGGCGTTCGCCGGCACCTATGCGAGCCTCGTGGTGTTCGCGGTGCTCTCGCTGATCGTGATCCAGTTCGTCAAGTTTCCGCCGCAGAGCTCAGCCGAACAAAAGAGCAGCGGGCGGCCGCTCAAGGAAATCATGGCGCAGCCGGTGTTCATCGTCGCCGCTGCTGGCGCAATCATCGGCTATGGCGTGATGAATCTGTTGATGACGGCAACGCCGATTGCGATGGTGAAAATTTGCCAGCACCCGTTTGCCGACGCCGCGCTGGTGTTGGAGTGGCACGTCATCGGCATGTTTGCGCCGTCGTTTTTCACCGGGCATTTGATCAAGCGTTTCGGCGTGCTCACCATCATGTTCACCGGCGCCATGCTGATGTTTTTGTGTGTTGCGGTCGCGCTCTCCGGCGTCGATGTGATGAACTTTTTGATCGCCTTGTTCGTGCTCGGGGTCGGCTGGAACTTCCTGTTCGTGGGCGGCACCACCCTGCTCACCGAGACCTACCGCCCGGAAGAAAAAAACAAGGCGCAGGGCGCGAATGACTTTCTGATCTTTCTCACCATGGCCTTGTCCTCGTTCTCGTCGGGCGCAATGGTCACCACGGGCGGCTGGGAGCAGCTTAACTACGGCTCGCTGCCATTTATCGTGATCGTGGCCGGGGCGATTCTTTGGTTGGGGATGAAGCGGCGAGGCACCGCTGCGGCGTGAGCGCGACCACACCACCGCCAGAGTTCGCGACGCCGCGCGCCGCGTGGATCGCGGGCGCAACCTCGGTTACGCCATTTCTGTTCGGCACGATTCCCTTCGGTCTGGTCACTGGCATCGCCACCAAGGCAGCCGGCCTGTCGCTCGAAGCGTCGATCGCGATGACGCTGATGGTCTTCGCTGGCACAGCGCAGATATCCGCGCTGCCGCTGATCTCGGCGGGCGCGCCGGTGCTGGTGATCGTGCTTACCGCCTTCATCGTCAATCTGCGCTTCATGATTTACAGCGCGACGGTGGCGCCCTACTTCAAGCACTTGCCGCTGCGCTGGAAATTCCTGATCGGCTATTTCGTCACCGACACCGGCTTCGCCATGTTCATGCGCAAGGTGGCCGACCGGCCCACGATGGCACACCGTCACTGGTACTTTCTCGGCGGCGGCATGATGATCGGCCTGGTGTGGAGCGTGTCGGCGTTGATTGGCATTGTCGCGGGCGCGCGCGTACCGGCGTCGTGGCAACTCGAGTTCGCAGCGACGGTAGGCATCATCGCCATCCTTGCCGCAGTGATCCGCAACAAGGCGGAGTTATCCGCTGCAATCATCGGCGGCTCGGTCGCGCTCGCGGCCATGCATTTGCCGATGAAGCTCGGCCTCGTGATGGGCGCCGTGGCCGGCATCGCTGGCGGTGTGCTCACGCAGCGCATGCTCGATCGCATGAAGGCCGCAGCATGAACGGCTGGGCGATCTGGCTCGTCATCGCCGGCATGGCGGTGGGCACCATCGTCAACCGCGCCGGTCTCATCATGCTGGCCGGGCGCTTTGATTTGCCACCCTCGGTGCAGGCCTCGTTGCGCTTTGCCCCCGCCGCCGCGCTCGCCGCGATTGTGGTGCCCGAACTGTTTGTGCAACAGGGGCAGATTGATTTGTCGCTTCACAACGTCAAGCTGTTCGCCGGGCTGGCAGGATTCGCCATAGCGATGTTCACGCGCAACACCATACTGTCGATTGTTGCGGGGATGCTGGCGCTGCATGGGATGGGGCTGCTGGTACGGTGAAAGCCAGGTTGTGTCGCAGCGGCTCGCCGGATTGGGTGGCGTCTGGTGCCGATTCTACCCAGCTACTTGGGTGGTGATCAAGAAAATTGCCGCAGGCCATCCACGTCCAGCACGCGCACGCCGCCGTATTCGACTTTGACCAGGCCGGCTTTTTCCAGCACCTGCAAAGCTTGGTTGGCGCGCTGACGCGACACGCCCGACAACAGCCCAATCTCCTCTTGCGAAAGTTGCAAAAACGCGGCGGTGTGCGGGTAGAGCAGCGGGTTGAACAGTTGCGCGAGCGCACGCGCGACGCGCGCGTCGGGTTCGAGCAGGCGGTCGGTTTCGATCACGGCGATGAACTGACCGAGACGCTCGTTGAGTTGCTTTAACAAAAAGCGGTTGAAGCCGATGTGGGTGTCAAGCAGGCGGTTGAAGCTCGCGCGCGGCAGATACGCGACGCGCGACTCACGCACGGCGATCACGTCGTAGCGGCGCGGCTCCGGGTACTTGAGCAGCGAGCCTTCGCCAAACCAGCCGCCGGCCGGCACGCCGGTGAAGGTGACCGACTTGCCTTCGGGCGACAGGCTGGTCATCTTGACCAGGCCCTCGATGACGCCGATCCACGCCTCGACCGGTTCACCCTTGCGGCAGGCGGGTGCGCCGGCCGGGATGCGTTTCTCGACCATTTCCGCCGCTACGCGCGCCAACTCTTCCGGCGAGAGCAGCGGCCCCCAGGGGGAGGTGGCGAGGGCGTCAATCAGGGAGAGCATGCAAGTTTGGTGTCAGAAAAAGTTGTGGCTGAAACGGGAGCGATTGTCTTGCGGATGACAGCAAGCCCGCTGCGAATCCCTATGATAGCGGGCTGCTCTGCCGGTATAGAATGCATTCAGCCGTCTTGTACGCGCAGCCATACATACAAAGCAGCGGACAAATAACCGTTGCGCAGTTAAAAATACGCAGCATCCCCGCGCCGGCCAGTTCAGTCTGTGCGTCCAGGAGACAAACCATGAACAACACAGCAGGTTTTACTCTGCCCGCTTCGGCCGATACCTTTCCGAAGCTGCTCTTGCATCACGCGTCGGTGCGTGGCGAGCGGCCGTCGATCCGCGAGAAGGATCTGGGCATTTGGCAGACCCACACCTGGGCAACCGTCGCCGCGCAAGTACGCGCGCTTGCCTGTGGTCTGGCCGCGCAAGGCTTGAAGCGCGGCGACCACCTCGCCATCATTGGCGCCAACCGGCCGCGCATTTATTGGTCGATTTGCGCCGCGCAGTGTCTCGGGGCGATTCCGGTCGGGCTGTATCAGGATGCGACTGCAGCCGAGCTGCTTTACATGTTCCAGAACGCAGACATCCGCTACGCCATCGTTGAAGACCAGGAACAGGTCGACAAGGTGCTCGAAATCAAGGAGCAGGCCCCCGGCATCGCGCACATTTACTACGACGACCCGCGCGGCCTGCGCAAATACCTGCAACCTGAGCTGCTCTCGTACGAAGCGCTGCAGGATGCAGGGCGGAAATACGATGCCGATCACCCCGGTTTTTTCGATGGCGAAGTGGCGATGGGCAAGGCGTCCGATGCGGCGGCGATGTTCACCACGTCGGGCACCACCGGCAATCCGAAAGGCGTCGTGCACACCCACGCTTCACTGATTGACCGCGCCAAAGTAGGCTGCGAGTTCGACAAGCTGACGGAGACCGAAGAAATCCTCGCCTATCTGCCGCCAGCGTGGATCGGGCAAAACATTTTTTCATATGCGCAGGCGCTGGTCGCGGGCTTTTGCATCAACTGCCCCGAGTCGGCCGGCACCGTCACCAATGACATGCGCGAAATTGGCCCTACCTATTATTTCGCGCCGCCGCGCGTCTACGAAAATCTGCTCACGCAAGTGACGATCCGGATGGAAGATGCGAGCGCGATCAAGCGCGGCATGTTCAAGTATTTCATGGGCGTGGCCGACCGCGTTGGCGGCAAGCTGCTCGATGGCCAGCCGGTGTCCGGCAGCGACCGCCTGCTTTATGCGCTCGGCGACTTTTGTACCTATGGCCCCTTGCGTAACGCGCTCGGCATGAGCCGCGTGCGTGTCGCCTACACGGCGGGCGAGGCCATCGGCCCCGACCTGTTCCGCTTTTACCGTTCGCTCGGCATCAATCTCAAGCAGCTCTACGGCTCGACCGAAACCGCTGTGTTCGTGTGCGTGCAGCCCGATGGCCAGGTAAGCGCCGACACAGTCGGACCGCCGGTGCCGGGCGTGGAACTGAGGATCGCCGACAACGGCGAACTCATGATCAAGTCGCCGGGCCTGCTCAAGGAGTACTACAAGAACCCGGCCGCCACCGCCGAGGTGCTCACCAATGATGGCTGGTATCACAGCGGCGATGCCGGACTGATCGACAGCGCGGGCCACCTGCGCATCATCGACCGTGCCAAGGATGTGGGCAAGATGGCCAACGGCGCCATGTTTGCGCCCAAGTACCTTGAGAACAAGCTCAAGTTCTTCCCCTTCATCAAGGAAGCAGTGGCCCTCGGTGATGGGCGCGACATGGTGTGCGCCTGTATCAACATCGAGATGGAAGCGGTCGGCAACTGGGCCGAGAAGCGCGGCATCGGCTACAGCGGCTATGTCGATCTGGCGAGCAACACGCAGGTGTACGGCATGATTCGCGAGTGCGTCGAGAAAGTGAATGCGGATCTTGCGCAGGAAGAGCGCCTCGCTGACTCCCAGATCAAACGCTTCCTGATCCTGCACAAGGAGCTCGACGCCGACGACGGTGAACTCACGCGTACCGGCAAGGTGCGGCGCGGCTTCATCAGCGAAAAGTTTGCTCCGCTGGTGGACGCGCTCTATGGCGGCAAGGCCGAGCAATACATCGAGACAGAGGTCAAGTTTGAAGATGGCCGCACCGGCAAGGTCAGCGCCACGCTGACCATTGCGGACGCGAAGATTTTTCCGCGCGTCAAGAAAGCCGCCTGATGTCATCGCTAATCGAGTCGAGAATTTACGGAGAAAGCAGCACATGGCTGAAGGCGTAATCGACGCACGCAAGATCGGGGACGTGGTCCTCGACGTCAAGAATATTTCGCTCTCCTTCGGTGGCGTCAAGGCGCTGCAGGGTATCTCCTTTGACGTGCGCGAACACGAAGTACGCGCCATCATCGGGCCCAACGGCGCGGGCAAGAGCTCGATGCTCAATTGCATCAACGGCGTCTATCACCCACAGGAAGGCGAGATTATCTACAAGGGTGAAGTGCGGCGCGACATGGACACCCACCACGCAGCCGAGAGCGGCATCGGGCGCACCTTTCAGAACCTGGCGCTGTTCAAGGGCATGAGCGTGCTTGACAACATCATGACCGGGCGCAATCTGAAAATGAAAACCGGCATCCTGGCGCAGGCGTTTCATCTCGGCCCGGCGCGCGCTGAAGAGCTGCGCGAGCGCGAATTCGTCGAGCACGTGATCGACTTTCTGGAAATTCAGCCCTATCGCAAGACGCCGGTCGGGCGCTTGCCTTACGGTCTGCAAAAGCGCGTGGACCTTGGCCGTGCGCTCGCCGCACAGCCGCAGGTGCTGCTGCTCGACGAGCCAATGGCCGGCATGAACATGGAAGAAAAGCAGGACATGTGCCGTTTCGTGCTCGACATCAACGACGAATTCGGTACCACCATCGTACTCATCGAGCATGACATGGGTGTGGTGATGGACATCTCGGACCGCGTCGTAGTGCTCGATTACGGCAAGAAGATTGGCGACGGTACGCCCGACGTGGTGCGCAATGATCCGGAAGTGATCAAGGCTTACCTCGGTGTGGGCCATTAAAAGATAACTACGGGATAACCACGGGATAACTGCGGGAAAACGACTGGAAAACGACGCATATGGCAACCAAGAAAAACGGACCGGTGATCGCCTTGGGTGTGGTGCTCGGCATCGGCTTCGTCGCGCCGCTGCTGGGCGGCCAGCCGCTCGGCTTCTTCCTGGAAGTGACGCTCGGGGGGTTGATGGCGGGCGTGCTTTACTCGCTGGTCGCGCTCGGCTTTGTGCTGATCTTCAAGGCCTCGGGCGTGTTCAATTTCGCCCAAGGGGCGATGGTGCTGTTTGCCGCACTGGCGCTGGCGCGTCTTGCCGAGTGGCTGCCGGGCTGGACTGGCATTCCCGCCGGGCTGCCGGCCCTGGCGCTGGCCTTTGTGCTGGCCACCGGCATCATGATTGTGCTGGCCATGTTGATCGAGCGCATCGTCTTGCGCCCGCTGGTGGCGCAAGACCCGGTGGCGCTGCTGATGGCAACGCTCGGCGTGACCTTCTTTCTCGATGGCTTTGGCCAGACCATCTGGGGCAGCGATATTTACAAGATTGACATGGGCATTTCCAAAGACCCGACCATCATTCTGGAGTCCATGTTCCAAGGCGGTATTTTGATCAGCAAAGAAGACCTGGTTGCCACCGTGATTGCTGCGGTGCTGGTGCTGATGCTGGCGATTTTTTTCCAGAAGACCGCGACCGGCCGTGCGTTGCGGGCGGTGGCCGACGACCATCAGGCGGCGCAGTCAATCGGCATTCCGCTCAACCGCATTTGGGTCATTGTGTGGGCCGTGGCCGGGTTTGTCGCGCTGGTGGCGGGCATGGTGTGGGGCGCCAAACTGGGGGTGCAGTTCTCGCTGTCGCAGTTGGCCCTGAAAGCCTTGCCGGTGGTGATTCTGGGCGGATTCACTTCGATCCCCGGTGCGATTCTTGGTGGCCTCATCATTGGGGTGGGTGAGAAGATTTCCGAAGTGTTTCTCGGGCCGGTACTGATCAAGGCGTTTGATCTCGCCGGTGGCGGCATCGAGAACTGGTTCGCTTATGTGCTCGCCTTGCTGTTTCTGATGGTGCGGCCCGAGGGTTTGTTCGGTGAAAAACATATTGACCGCGTTTAACGGGATGCGATAACCATGTTCTACCGCGAAAACGGCCAGTTCAAATCCACTTACACCGAGGATCAGCAGATCCTCGGTATCCGCCAGGACCGCTGGTTCATCTTCGGCCTGATTGCCTTTGCGGCGGGCGTCATGCCCTTGATTGCGTCGGACTACATGTTCCGCGCGATTCTGATTCCGTTCCTGATCGTCGCGCTGGCCGCGATTGGCCTCAATTTGCTGGTGGGTTATTGCGGCCAGATTTCGCTCGGCCATGCCGCCTTCATGGCGATCGGCGCGTATGCGGCCTACAACATCGTGGTGCACTTTCCGGCGCTCAACTTTGTGGTCGTCTTGGTGTTGTCGGGTTTTGTGTCGGCCTTGATCGGCATTTTGTTCGGATTGCCGAGCTTGCAGATAAAGGGTCTGTATCTGGGTGTGGCGACGCTCGCCGCGCAGTTCTTCATCGACTGGGTGTTTGCGCGCGTCAAGTGGTTCACCAACTATTCATCGTCCGGCTCGGTCTCGACTGCGCCGCTTGAAATGCTGGGCTGGAAGATCGACTCGCCGGTCGAAAAATACTGGTTCATTCTCGCGGTGGTGATCGTGTTTACGCTGATGGCGAAAAATCTGGTGCGCGGCCACATTGGCCGCGCCTGGATGGCCATGCGCGACATGGACGTGGCGGCCGAAGTAATTGGCATCCGCCCGATGTATGCCAAGCTGACCGCGTTTGCCGTGAGCGCCTTCTACGCTGGCGTGGCCGGCGCGATGTGGGGCTTCCTGCATCTGGGCTCATGGGAGCCGGCCGCGTTCTCGATCAATTTTTCGCTCAACCTGCTGTTCATGATCATCATCGGCGGCATGGGGTCGATCCTGGGCAGCTACATCGGCGCGGCCTTTATCGTGCTGCTGCCGTTGGCGTTGAACCAGATGCTGCCGTGGCTCAATACGATTGGCTTCAAGGTCGGCACCGCGATGGCTTCGCATCTGGAGTTCATGATTTTCGGTGCCTTGATTGTGTTCTTTTTGATCGTCGAGCCGCTTGGCATTGCGCGGCTGTGGGCGATTGGGAAGGAGAAATTGCGGCTGTGGCCCTTTCCGCATTGACGGGCCGTTACTGATGGCCAACACCGCGAGCTGCCGCGCAAACATGCGGCTTCTTGCGGGCATCTCGCTGGCATCTTGCCGGTGTATTTGCCTCAAAGCGGAACCTTTAGCGTATAGTTTTTTCCAAACGTTTTCCAAGAGTTGCACTTTGTTAAACCCATCGAAGCAACCGTTTTTCGATTGACCGTGTACCACCACCCAGGAGACAAATCATGTTGAAACACTTAGCTTTGACCGCTGCTGCCGTCACGCTGTCCGCGTCGATGGTGTCTGCGGCGTACGCCCAGGCCAAGGAGCAGTTCTTCCCGGTGCTGTCCTACCGCACTGGTGCCTACGCTCCCAATGGCGTGCCGTTCGCCAATGGTTACGTCGATTATCTGAAGATGATCAACGCGCGCGACGGCGGCATCGGCGGCGTCAAGATCACCTTTGAGGAGTGTGAGACCGGTTACGCCACCGACCGTGGCGTTGAGTGCTACGAGCGTCTCAAGGGCAAGGGCCCGACCGGCGCTTCGGTGATCCACCCGCTGTCGACCGGCATCACCTTCGCGCTGACCGACAAGTCGCACACCGACAAAATACCGATCATCACCGCCGGCTATGGCCGTGCTGACTCGGTGGACGGCCAGGTCTTCAAGTACAACTTCCCGCTCGGCGGCACCTACTGGGGCGCGTCCGACATGCTGATCCAGCATCTGGGCAAGAAGGAAGGCGGCGTGGACAAGCTCAAGGGCAAGAAGATCGCCCTCGTGTACCACGACAGCCCCTATGGCAAAGAGCCGATCGCACTGTTGCAAGAGCGCGCCAGGATGCATGGCTACGACTTGAGCCTGTTGCCGGTGACCCACCCTGGCGTTGAGCAAAAGGCTACCTGGCTGCAGATCCGCCAGAACCGCCCTGACTATGTGCTGCTGTGGGGCTGGGGTGTGATGAACTCGACCGCGATCAAGGAGGCGGTTGCCGTGGGCTACCCGCGCGACAAAATGTATGGCGTGTGGTGGGCTGGTGCCGAGCCCGATGTGCGCCCCGCCGGTGACGGCGCCAAAGGCTACAACGCGTTGACCTTCATGGCGCCTGCTGGCCAGGGCAAAGTGCATCAGGATGTGTTGAAGCACGTGTATGACAAAGGTCAGGGCACCGGTGACCGCAAGGAAGTTGGCGAGGTGCTCTACAACCGCGGGCTGGTGGCAGCGATGATGAGTGTCGAAGGCGTCAAGCGTGCCCAGACCAAGCACGGCAAGAAACCGCTCAAAGGCGAAGAAATCCAGTGGGGCCTTGAGAACCTCGCGCTCGATGCCAAGGCGCTCGCCGCCATCGGCTTTTCCGGCTTTGCCGATCCGATCTCGACCTCCTGCGTCGATCACGAAGGCGGCAGTTCGGCGCGCGTCCACACTTGGGATGGCACCAAATGGGTGGTTGGGGCAGAGCGCTACACGGCCGATGACCAGATCCTCAAACCGATGATCCGCGCATCAGCGGCAAAGTACGCGGCCGAGAAAAAAGTCGCCACACGCGACTGCGCCAAAGAACTGGCTTCAGCCAAGTAATCCGGGCGCGTGAAAGAAACGCCAGTGTCCTGCACGCAGGACACTGGCGCACCAACTTGCCAACTTACCAACCCGTTTGTAGTGAATCGATTGATCGGTTTTCCATGAGCACACCCCTGCTGTCTGTCAACGGTATCGAAGTCATCTACAACCACGTCATCCTGGTGTTGAAGGGCGTGTCGTTTACCGTGCCACAGGGCGGCATTGTCGCGCTGCTCGGCGGCAACGGTGCCGGCAAAACGACGACGCTGCGTGCGGTATCGCGCCTGCTCAAGGGCGAGCGTGGTGAGGTGACCAAAGGCAGCATCGAATACAAGGGCGAGCGCATCGACAACTACACGCCCTACGATCTGGTCAAGCGCGGCGTAGTGCAGGTGATGGAAGGGCGGCATTGTTTCGCCCACTTGTCGGTGGAAGAAAATCTGCTGACTGGTGCTTACACGCGCAACCTGTCGCGCGCTGATCTCGACGCGAGTCTGGAAAAGGTCTACGCGTATTTTCCGCGGCTCAAGCAGCGCCGCACGTCGCAAAGCGGCTACACCTCCGGCGGCGAACAGCAGATGACTGCGATTGGCCGCGCCCTGATGGCTGCGCCGACGATGATCCTGCTCGACGAGCCATCAATGGGTCTTGCACCACAAATCGTCGAAGAGATTTTCGAGATCGTCAAAGACCTCAACACCAAAGAGGAAGTCAGCTTCCTGCTGGCCGAGCAAAACACCACGGTGGCATTGCGTTATTCGAACTACGGCTACATCCTCGAGAATGGCCGCATCGTGATGGATGGCGAAGCCTCGTATCTGGCCAACAACGAAGACGTGAAAGAGTTTTATCTCGGTGTCTCGTCGGGCGAGCGCAAGAACTTTCGCGACGGCAAGCATTACAAGCGGCGCAAGCGCTGGCTGGCCTGAGCCAACACCAGACAAGCTCACACGTTTCGCGATTTCAACCGATAGCCCCGCCTGTGCGGGGCTTGTCTTTTCAATGCTGTCTCGATTGTCATCAGAACGACCCGACCGCCATGACCCAACACTACGACGCCCTCGAAACCCGCAACCCCGCCGGGCGTGAAGCTGCGCTGATGCGTGCGCTGCCGCAACAGATTGCGAATGCCAAGACCAATACGCCGGGTTTTGCGGCGATTCTCGCTGCGGTGAATGCCGCGACCGTGACCACGCGCGCAGCCTTGGCCGCGCTGCCCGTCACGCGCAAGTCCGACCTCAAGGAATTGCAGCGTGCCTCACTGCCCTTCGGTGGTTTGGTGGCGGTCAAGCCAGGACGCGCGCGCAAAATCTTCATGTCACCCGGGCCAATCTACGAACCCGAAGGCCAGTGTGATGACTACTGGCGCAGCGCGCGTGCGCTGTTCGCTGCCGGTTTTCGTGAGGGTGACATCCTGTTCAACACCTTCTCCTATCACCTCACACCCGCCGGCAGCATGATCGAGTCAGGCGCGATGAAGCTCGGTTGCGCGGTGATCCCGGCAGGGGTCGGCAACACCGAGCAGCAGATCGAAGCCATCGTTGACTTACAACCCACAGCCTATGTCGGCACGGCATCGTTTCTGCGCATCCTGGTCGAGAAATTCATTGAGCTGGGCAAACCCTTCCCGATCAAGCGCGCCGTCACCGGCGGTGATGCACTCACCCCGAGTCTGCGCACCTGGCTGAAAGATCATGGCCTCGTCACCGTACTCAATTTTTTCGGCACCGCTGACTTGGGCACGATCGCTTACGAATCGGAAGCGCAGGAAGGAATGATCCTCGACGAAGAGCTGATTCTCGAAATCGTGCGCCCCGGCACCGGCGACCCGGTTGCGGTTGGTGAAGTCGGCGAGATTGTCATCACCACGCTCAACCCCGACTACCCGCTGATTCGCTTTGGTACCGGCGACTTGTCCGCCGTGTTGCCCGAATCATTGACGGCCCCATCTCCCTGCGGCCGCACCAACACCCGCATCAAGGGCTGGATGGGCCGCGCCGATCAGACCACCAAGGTCAAGGGTATGTTCGTGCAGCCAGGGCATGTGGCTGCCATCGTCAAGCGCCATAGCGAAATCGGCAAAGCGCGCCTCGTCATCGAAGGTGAAATGGCCAACGACCGCATGACGCTCAAGGTCGAAGTGGGTGATTGGACGGTGCCGGGTTTGCAGGAAGCGATTGCCGCCACGCTGCGCGACGTAACCAAGCTACGCGGTGACGTGCAGTTCATGACGCCGGGTGAGTTGCCCAATGATGGCAAGGTGATTGACGATGCGCGGAAGTACGATTGATGCGTTCCCCGATTGCAAACGTTGTCAGGAGAATAGCCTGAAGCCCTTGGTGAGAGCCATTCTTCAGAGAATGCCGTCTCACTTAGCCAAGTGACTTCATCACCGCAAACAACTCGTTCTGGGCCTCAAAGCCAATGCCGGGCCGGTCTGACAAGCTGATGAATCCGTTCTCAACTTTGGCGTCATCGGCAAACCCGGCAAATACCCCAAACACACCGGGATACGCCTCGCAGCCGCCGAGGCCGAAGCCGGCCACGATGGCGAGTGTCATCTGATTGCCGCCGTGCGGGTAGATTGCGCTGCGCTCCCAGCCGTTGGCTTTGAGCATCTCCAGCGTGCGCGCGAACTGCACGATGCCATACGACTGCGGCACATCAATCTGGATGATGTCGCTGGCCGGCCGCATGCCGCCGAAGCGCACCAGGTTTTGGATGTCTTGCGTGGAGAACAAATTCTCGCCGGTGGCAATGGGCGGCGCATAGATTTGCGCGAGCTCGGCAAGCAGGGCGTAGTCGAGTGGGTCGGTAGGCTCTTCGAACCAGCGCAGTCCCAGCGGCGCGAGCGCTTTGGCGTAGGCGAGTGCGCGCGTGCGATCGAACCCGGCGTTGGCATCCACCGCGAGGCGGTCTGCGCCGCCCATGGTCTTGATCGAGGCTTCGAGGCGCGCGACATCCTCGGCCAGCGGCGCGCCGCCGACCTTGACCTTCATCGTGGTGTAGCCCTCGTCAAGGCGCAAGCGGATTTCATCCTGCAACTCGGCGATGCCCTTGCCCGGCGCATACCAGCCGCCGCCGACGTAGCACGGCACTTTGGCCGCGAGCTTGCCACCGCTGTAGCGACCGGCCAGCACTGCGTGAAGGGGCCGGTCTTCGATCTTCGCCACCGCGTCCCACACCGCGACTTCAATCGTGCCCACCGCGACCGAGCGCTCGGTGTGGCCGCCCGGCTTTTCGCGCTGCATCATGCAGGCGAGGATTTTTTCCGCATCAAAGTTGGTACCCGCAGCATCGAGCAACGAATCGGGCGCGGCTTTCATGATGCGCGGGATCAGGCGTGCGCGCATCTGCGCACCGCAGGCGTAGCGCCCGGTCGAGTTGAAAGCGTAGCCCACCACGGGTTTGCCAGCGCGCATCACGTCGGTGATCACCGCCACTACCGAGGTCGTCATCTCGGAAAAATCGAACACCGCGTTGCGCAGCGTGGAGTTGATGGGCACAGCGATTTCGCGGATATCGACGATCTTCAAGACAGTTCCTTCGATGACAGGGCAAATGGGCGGCTGCAAATCGTGGAGGATGCAAATCGCAGAGGGAACTGCTCTTTGTATGATAGGGTACTCATCACAACCACCAATCACATCTGCCATCCAACACGGAGTAATGCAAATGTATTTTTTAAAGTGGTCGCTGTTGTTGCTCGCCCTGCCCATGTTGCCGGCCGGCCCCGCCGTTGCGCAGGAAAAAACGGCACAGGAAAAACCGGCGCAGGAAAAAACCGT
>JANNCZ010000819.1:0-4363 GCA_031387185.1 Burkholderiales bacterium | reverse complement strand
GGCTGATGATTCAGGTGGAGGCGTTCAAGGACTAGGAAAGCGCAGGGCGGAAAACTGCCGGCCATTCTGAATAGGCCAGCGTCTTCAGCGGCCCGGTATAGAGCAACAACGCTGTCTCCACGTGCCTCGCACCTTGGTGCGTTCGATGTTGTTGCGCGGTCGCTATGGCGACAACTGGCGCAGGGTGCTCACCATGCTCCTCATCTGCGCATCGGGCAAACACGGCATCGGCAGATGTGCGTGCCCCATCAGCAGAAACAAGTCCTCATGACTGTCAATGCCAAGCCCGGCAAGTGCTGCGGTGTCGTCGATTCGGCCCAGCGAGAAATCGAGCAGTGTGCGGAAGTTTTGATTGCCGCTGGCCTCGGCGGCCTCAAACGTCTCGACCAGATGGCGCAGCTCGGCATTGAACAGCGAATTGACCGAGGTATCGGCTTTTGCCGCAAGCACTTTGGCGCGCTTGAGCAGGTCACGCTCTACGGTGCCGGTGAAATGGACTCTCTCAGGCATGACTTGCATGACTTTCTCCAAACGCTGCTCTACAAATACATCACCGTAAAGCTCAATTGCGTGCCCTTGTCATCTGCGGCACTTTGGGCTGGCTCACTCTCGCTGCGTGGCGCGACTGACGTGGACGGAATGCCTGTCGCCCTCGAGCAGCGGTCGGCTGCCCTACGAATGTGATCAGGCCGCCAGCTTCGCGGACACCAGACGGTTGATGCTCACGCCCTGTTCGGCCGCCTCGGTAGCAAGTGCCCGGTGCATCAGCGAAGGAACGCGAACAATGAAACGCCCGCCGTATTTCTTTTCAGCCAGCGCCTCGGGAATGGATCCCCCGCAGCCTGCATGTCGGCCACGACCTCTGCGACAACGCGACGGATACCGGCAAGCGCTTTCTCGGGCGTGGGTGCAAGCCAGGACAAAGACGGAAGCTCTGCGCACAAGCCCACATGCTCGCCGTCTTCCTGTGACCAGGTCACGCGGTAGGTGTAATGATTGATATTCATGGTTTGACCCGCAGGTCGATATATCCCCAATGATTGTTGAGGCGCCAAACGAAAGGTGAGGACTTCCTCAACGTCGCACTGTTCCCGACCATGACCTTCAAGAACACGCGCATGAACTTCAACGGCTGCAAGCCGTCAGTGTAGTCCGTACTGCCTCTGCTGATTAAAATTGTCCGGGCCGGTAGGTACGTCTGATAGCGATTTGTCAAGCGCCCGCAGTGGTTGTAGATGCTGCCTTATCATTGAATCTTGAACCTTGGTAAACCACTCCATGACACAACCGTTTCTGAATTCGGATCCGACGGTCGACCAGCTTCGCGCCCTTGTCAAGTACCTGAGCACCTTTCGCGACGGCAGCGGCAACATTCGCGAAGATGACCCCGAAAAGAGCACGCGCGCAGATTCTCGTCAGATAGAACGATGTCTGGCGGAGTTGTTCGGCGTGAAGCCGCCAGAAAGCAAGTCGTACTATGACTTTGCCATCGAGATCAACAAGGGTGGTGGCGTAGTAATCAGTGCGGCCTCAGTGAAGTCGAAAGAAATCGACAAACTCAGGGACTTCCGCGACCCGAAGACCCGAAAAAAGCTGCGTGCTTATCTTGAGATCGCGAACGCCAACGCAAAGGACTGGAGGCTCTGTCGGGAAATGGGGCTGACAGAAGACCACTTCAGAGGGCATGAGCACGCTTCGAAGTTTGGGACGGCAATTCTGCAGCGCCAATCCGACGAGCGCGCCGTTGCTGAAGCGAAAATACAGCAGCAGCGCAAGCACGCCGCACATCGTGTGGTTGACGCCAACTCAAGTGTGTTCTTGTCAGTCATGTACTCGCCGATGGACAAGCACTATCAGCGTGATTATCTGGTGTCTTCCTATCCAATCATTCTGCCCAGTCCGGTGCGCTGGGAGTTCAGAGGCAAGGCGCTGGTAGGTTTCGACAAGCACGATGGGGTGCTCTACGAGTGGTATGCCCAGTCAGGCAGCCAGTTCAAGTATTACCCTCTGATCACCGACCGCAAGTACGGGTCGAACCTCTTTCAGCTGCTCAAGCCCGCGCAGGAGTCTTTGCATCAGAAAACGGTTCGAATGTTTGGGCATGGCTAAGGCGCAGAGCGTCGTCAATTGGATGACCGAAGGTGGAAGATCAAGCCTTTACCCAAAGTATCTCCATGCGAACCGCTTGCTTCTCCACTTTGGGTGGTTTTACTCGAACCTTTTTCCAGCCTCTCAGATGCTTGTCATAGAGAGCGTTGTCGTAGCCTGAAATCACTGCTGGTCCTGGATGAGACTTGAGAGCATCAAGCATCTCAAGATGATCATCCGTACTCATCTCGTGCGCGTACATTTTCTGCGTACGAGTTTCCATCAGGTAGGGCGGATCTGCGTAAATCAGGGTGTCTTTGGTTGCAAAACGGCGCATCACTTCTAACGCTGGGCGGTTTTCAATCTCGGCGTCCTTCAAACGGGCCGCCATCGCTGCAAGTTCCGAGGGTACGCGCTGCCAACGCACAGACATGCCGCGCGCGGGCTGCTTGGAGCCCCGGTTCTTCCAACCGGTCTTCTTGGCCAGATCAGAGGCATGCGCCTGCCAAATTCGCGTCACGAACCTTCGCGCATCTTCCACGGCGTCACCAGTCTGAATGTGGCTCTGGTCGTACTCATCACGACTCCAAGGCGTAGCTTCCAAAGCAAACAGGATGTCGTCTGTCTGGTCCCGGAGGACACGAAAGAAGTTCACTACGAGGCTATTCATGTCGTTGATCAGCTCGTGCGGACTCACTGGCTTGGAAAAGAACACCGCGCCGGAGCCAAAATAGGGCTCCACGTAGTGATAGTGTGTCCCGAAGAGACTCACGATCTCTTGAGCGAGCGACCACTTGCTACCCGGATATCGAAGTGCCGCCGACTGACGCTTGGGCGACGGAATGGTCTCGCTGTCTTCGAACAGGGCCTGTGTGGGCTCCATAGCTCTCTCCGTCAATTCGGCAGGTAAATGTATAGATAGACAGTATTATCATCGCATTCTGGCTCTATGTCAACGCGACAACGCAGAGGTCGCCTTGGCTGTGTTCAGTGCAGCGTGTACGGCGCCCCCAAGAGGTAAGCGGCAGCTTAGGCATGCGCCGGCAGGCTGAACATCGTGACTACGGGATGCCCGGGAGCGGGGAGCGGAAATTCGGACAGATAGAGCGCCGTCGCCTCTTTCAAATTGGCAACCGCTTCTTCGACCGTTTCGCCCTGAGCGGTAGTGCCCGTCTCCGGGTTGAGCGCGACGTAGCCGCCTTCTTCGACGGGAGTAAGAACAGCAGTCAGTTCCATGGCGATACCTCGCGAGGGGAATGTCTCAATTGTCGCGCATTCCGGGCGTTGACGCCCTCCGTCTGCGGTGCAACCATGCGCGCTCAAGTCCATATGCATCCAACCAAACTACTATGTTTCGCTACGCGTGGCGAGGAAGATACCGCCTAGCAGCAACGCCATGCCGGCCAACTTCAAAACACCAATCGCTTCCCCGAACAGCAGCCAGGCCAGCAGCGCGGACCCCACCGGTTCCCCAAGTACGCTCAGCGCGATCGTTGTCGGCGTCACGTGTTTCACGGCGTAGTTGAAGGCGCTGTGACCCAGCAGTTGCGGACCGAGCGCCATGCCGGCCAGGCAGGCCCACGCGACATTGGAGTAACCGGACAACGCCACGCCGCTAACCAGCGCCGCCGCCATCAGGCACAACGCGGCGCATGAATACACCAGACCGATGTAGGCGAGCAATGACATCCCCGCGCGCAGCTTGCGGCCGATCAACAGGTAACCGCAGACCGCGAGCGATCCCAGCAAGGCGAGCCCATTACCAAGCGCCGGGTTGGGCGTGGTCGCACCGACAACACCGCTGTCTGCCCACAGGATCACGCCGCTGCCCGCCAGGGCCAGCGTCACCGCCGCGATGCGCAAGCCAGGCATGCGTTCGCGCAACACCAGCACCGAGAACAAGGCGATCCAGATCGGGTTGGTCGTGACCAGCGCGACGCTGCTGGCAACCGAGGTGTATTGCAGCGAGGCAATCCAGCTTGCGAAATGCAGTGCGAGGAACACGCCGGAGGCGAGTGCCAGGCCGAGCCGCGCACGCGGCAGGGCCGCGATTTCGTCGCGCGCTTTGAGCCACACCAGCGGCGCGAGCACCAGCGCGGCAAGCGTCAAGCGCCACGCCGCAATCGCCAGCGAAGGCACGCCTTCGGCCTGCGCCCAGCGGGTCAGGATCGATGCGGTCGAGACGATCAGCACGCCTCCGGCCAGCGCGGCAGACACCGGCCAGCGCGTGGAATTCACTAGATCAACCCGCGCAGAATGGCTTGCACCAAAGGCC
>JANNCZ010000806.1:0-8548 GCA_031387185.1 Burkholderiales bacterium | reverse complement strand
CCGCGCGCCTGACGGCCCATTGGGCGCACGTCGTTTTCGTCGAAACGCACGGCCTTGCCGGCGTCGGAGAACAGCATCACGTCGTGCTTGCCGCCGGTGATCGCTGCGCCGATCAGGAAATCGCCCGGATCAAGATCGACCGCGATGATGCCGGCCTTGCGCGGATTGGAGAAATCGGTGAGCGCCGTCTTTTTCACGGTGCCAAGCTTGGTCGCCATGAACACGAAGCGGTCTTCAACATAGGCTTTGATCGCCAGCACGACGTTGATTTTCTCGTTCTCGGCCAACGGAAACACGTTGACCAGGGGCCGGCCGCGACCGGTGCGCACACCCTGCGGGACTTCATAGACTTTCAGCCAGTACATGCGGCCACGATTCGAGAAACACAAAATCGTGTCGTGCGTGTTGGCGACAAAGAGCTGATCGATCCAGTCATCCTCTTTGGTCGCCGCCGCCTGCTTGCCGCGCCCGCCGCGCTTTTGCGCGCGGTATTCGGTCAACGGCTGCGACTTGATGTAACCCATATGCGACATCGTCACCACCATGTCCTGCGGGGTGATGAGGTCTTCCATGTTGATGTCTTCGGCATTCATCTCGATCGCCGAGCGGCGTGCGTCGCCGAATTCGTCTTTCACTTTTTCGAGTTCGCCGGCGATGATGGCGGTAATGCGCTCGGGCTTGGAGAGGATGTCGAGCAGGTCGGCGATGACCGCCATCACCTCTTTGTATTCGCCGACGATCTTGTCCTGCTCAAGGCCGGTCAGGCGTTGCAAACGCATTTGCAAAATTTCACCAGCCTGCACGTCAGAGAGCATGTAGCCTTGCTCGTGCATGCCGTAGGCTTCGAGAATGCCTTCGGGACGCGAGGCATCCGAAGCCGAGCGCGCGAGCATTTCGGCTACTACAGGTGAATTCCAAGGGCGCTTCATCAACTCGTCTTTCGCCACCGGCGGCGTCGGCGCGGCCTTGATGATGGCGATGAATTCGTCGATGTTGGCCAGCGCCACAGCGAGGCCTTCGAGCACATGGCCGCGCTCGCGCGCCTTGCGCAGCTCAAATACGTTGCGCCGTGTGACCACCTCGCGGCGGTGCTGCAAAAACTGGTCGAGCATCTGCCACAGGTTGAGCAGGCGCGGCTGGCCATCGACCAGCGCCACCATGTTCATGCCAAAGGTGTCTTGCAGTTGCGTCTGCTTGTAGAGATTATTGAGCACCACTTCGGGCATTTCGCCGCGCCGCAGTTCAATCACCAGACGCATGCCGTCCTTGTCGGACTCGTCCTGGATATGCGTGATGCCTTCGATTTTTTTGTCGTTGACGAGGTCGGCGAGTTTTTCCTGCAAGGTCTTTTTGTTGACCTGATACGGAAGTTCATCGACCACGATGGCCTGACGGTCAGCGGCGTTGGCACCCTTGCCGATGTCTTCAAAGTGCACCTTGGCGCGCATGATGACGCGGCCACGACCGGTGCGATAGCCCTCGCGCACGCCACCCACGCCGTAGATGATGCCGGCGGTGGGGAAGTCGGGGGCCTTGATGACTTCGATCAACTCGTCAATCGTGGTCGCCGGACGCTTGAGCAACAGCAAACAGGCATCGACCACATCGGTCAAATTATGCGGCGGAATGTTGGTTGCCATACCGACCGCGATGCCTGAGCTGCCGTTGATGAGCAAGTTTGGAATGCGGCTCGGCAGGATCAGCGGCTCTTTCTCGCTGCCGTCGTAGTTGGGGCCGAAATCGACCGTCTCTTTATCAATATCGGCAAGCAACTCGTGGCCGATTTTCGACATGCGGATTTCGGTGTAGCGCATCGCTGCAGGGTTGTCGCCGTCGACCGAGCCGAAGTTGCCCTGGCCATCAACCAGCATGTAGCGCAGCGAAAAATGCTGCGCCATGCGCACGATGGTGTCGTACACCGCCGTGTCACCGTGCGGGTGATATTTACCGATGACGTCACCGACGATACGGGCGGACTTTTTGTACGCGCGGTTCCAGTCGTTGTTGAGCTCGTGCATCGCGAACAGCACGCGGCGGTGGACCGGTTTTAAGCCGTCGCGCACATCAGGTAACGCTCTGCCCACGATCACGCTCATCGCGTAATCGAGGTAGGAACGGCGCATCTCCTCTTCGAGGCTGATTGGCAGGGTTTCGCGGGCGAAGGAGTCGGCGGGCTGGGTCACGGGCGGGGCGGGTTGGTATGGCGGAGGAGGTGAAGGCGGCTGTGACTGCAGCAGGGCAAAACGTAGGTCAGCAAGGATTGAAGTGCGCGAGGATGCTTGGCGACGCAGAGCCGCTGTTGAGCCCGTGTTCCATCATTCTGTAGTCATGCTTGGGAATGCGAATCCGCGCCGCCCGGCGCGTTTTTCAACACGCATTTTGCGATTCAGGGAAGTGCGCTGGGAAGTGCGTTTTCAGCCACAAATTTTAACATGTAGACCCCGCTTGGCTGCGCTTGCGGAAGCGCCTTTGTGTTCTAATCCCGTTCACAAAAAACCCTTACTCACCGCTCCGGAGAAGACGCATGACCGCCCCCCGTACCGTGTTGATTCGCACTTCGCTCGCGGCCCTGCTTGGCCTTGGTGTCACATTGGCTGCCACTTTGGCGCATGCGCAGTCGATCAAGGATGCCTACGTGCAGGACGCGCGCGGTGTCATCGTACGTAACTCGAGTTTTGGTGATCCGAAAATTGGCAACCTGTGCTGGCGTACCGGCTACTGGACGCCCGCCCTCGCGATTGCCGAGTGCGACCCGGACATTGCGCCGCGTCCGGCTGCGCCGCCGCCCAAACCGGCTGCTGCGCCGGTTGCACCACCGGTTACACCTGTTGCGCCAAAACCAGCACCGGCCGCTGCACCACGCAAGTGTGATTTTGTCGAAACACTGGCGTCGGACGAGACGTTTGAGTTCAACAAGTCGGCGTTGCGCGCGTCCGCTAAATCCCGCCTCGATGCCATCGTGACCAAGTCTAAAGACTGCGCCAGCATCAAGATGCTGCTGGTCACTGGCCACACTGACCGCATCGGTTCTGCCGATTACAACCAGCGCCTGTCGGAGTTGCGTGCGGCTGCGGTTGTGGGCTATCTTGGCTCCAAAGGCCTCGGCGGCGCGCAGATTGCCGGCGCCGGCAAGACCCTGCCGATCAAATCTTGTGACGACAAGCTGCCGCGCAAGGCGCAGATTGACTGCCTCGCGCCCAATCGGCGTGTCGTCGTAGATGTGCAAGGGCCAGCCAAGTAAGACGGCAACCAAGGCAGTACTTTCCACCTGAAAAAGCCCCGCCGATGCGGGGCTTTTTTTGTCCGGCGCCGCGCACCCTTTTTTCGTATCATGTATTTTTTCGCTGGCTGACCGCCGCTTCTCTGGATGAACGGCACTATCACATGCGCTGCCGGCGAGGACAAAGTCTCCCGGCAGCGCTCCGCCCTCTTCTCAATGCGCCGTCAAGTCGTGCCAGGAGCCACTGAATGGAATCCGTTGACCTGTTGATCGATGCACGCTGGGTGGTGCCAGTCGAACCCGCCGGCACCGTTCTCGAACATCACAGTATCGCCGTACAGGCCGGCAAAATTCACGCAGTGCTCCCCAGCAGCGAAGCGGCTCTGCGCTTTGATGCACGGGAGTGCGTGAAGCTCGACAGTCATGCGCTGATCCCCGGCCTCGTCAACGTCCACACCCATGCGGCGATGACGCTGATGCGCGGCCTCGCCGACGACCTGCCTCTCATGACCTGGCTCACGGAGCACATCTGGCCGGCCGAGGCCAAGCACGTGTCGCACGCATTTGTGCGTGATGGCACCCTGCTCGCTTGCGCGGAAATGCTGCAAGGCGGCGTCACCTGCATGAACGATATGTACTTTTTCCCCGAGGCAAGCGCCGAAGCTGCTTTGCGCGCGGGGATGCGCGCCGCGCTTGGTTTGATCGCCATCGAATTTCCCACTGCGTATGCGGCCAGCGCGGATGAATACTTGAGCAAAGGTCTGGCCTTGCGTGATCAATTGCGCCGCGAAGCGCTATTGTCATTTTGCCTCGCACCGCACGCGCCTTACACGGTCAATGACGCCACTTTCGCGCGCATCGCCGGCTACGCCGCCGAACTAGGCTTGCCAGTACATGTGCACTTGCACGAGACGGCGCACGAGATCGCCGATACCGCCAATGCTTTTGGCCGCGCCGGCGAGCGCCCGCTCGCGCGCCTGCACCGCCTCGGTTTGGTCAATCCGCAATTGATCGCCGTGCACGCCGTGCATCTGAATGCAGAGGACATCGCCCTGTTGGCCAAATACGGCGCCTCGGTCGCGCATTGCCCCACTTCGAACCTGAAGCTCGCCAGCGGCATTGCGCCCGTCGCTGCGCTGCTCGACGCCGGTGTCAATATCGGCATCGGTACTGACGGTGCGGCCTCCAACAACCGGCTCGACATGTTTGCCGAGATGCGCCTCGCCGCCTTGCTTGCCAAGGGGACTTCAGGGCGTGCCGATGTGCTGCCGGCCCACGCTGCCTTGCGCGCAGCAACACTGGGCGGCGCACGCGCGATGGGGCTGGATGAGCGCATCGGGTCGATTACAGCGGGGAAATGCGCCGATCTCACCGCCGTAGATCTGGGCCAGATCGAGTCACAACCGGTGTTTGACCCGGTCTCGCACCTGGTTTACGTGAGTGCGCGCAACGATGTCAGCGACGTCTGGGTGAACGGCCGGCATGTGGTAAAAAAGCAACAACTGTCGTGGATCGAAAAAGAGGAGTTGGAATCCATCATTCTAATGTGGCAAAATCGGCTGCAATAGCCGGTCGATAGCGGGTTTGACTCTCCTGCCTTTTTTGCCAAGTTTTGTGCCAGCATTTTGTATTTTGACTATGTTGGCTACCGAACAATGTGATAGCCAACAAATTGCTAAAATAGGCTGGTCAGTCAAGAGCGTGAACCGGAATCATCGATTTTTTTAAGACCTGAAGTCCATTTCGCAGAAAGAGGAGAAAAATGAAATTCTCGACCAAACTAGGTGTGCTGTTTGCCGCAATCGGCCTCAGCGCTTCCTTGAGCGTTTCCGCTCAGCAAAGCAAAGACGGCTACGTGCAAGACCAGCGTGGCGTGATCGTGCGCAATTCCAATTTCGGTGACCCGAGAATCGGCAACCTGTGCTGGCGTACCGGCTACTGGACGCCCGCCATCGCCAATTGCGAGTGCGATGCAGACATCGTTGGCGCGGCCTGCCGTCCGGCGCCCCCGCCCGCGCCTGCTGCTGCGCCTGCACCGGCCCCGGCAGCCAAGCCTGCTCCGGCACCCGCTCCCAAGCCTGCGGTCGCTGCACAAAAAGTGACCTTCGCTGCCGACGCCTTCTTCGACTTCAACAAAGCCGTTCTGAAGCCGGAAGCCAAAGCGAAGCTTGACGACCTCACTGGCAAGCTCAAGGGCATCACCCTTGAAGTCATCATCGCCGTCGGCCATACCGACGCCGTGGGTAGCGATGCTTACAACCAGAAGCTGTCGGTGAAGCGTGCTGAATCTGTCAAGGCCTATCTGGTAACCAAGGGCATTGAGCCGAACCGCATTTACACCGAAGGCAAAGGCAAGAAGCAGCCGGTTGCCGATAACAAAACAGCGGAAGGGCGTGCCAAGAACCGTCGCGTGGAAATCGAAGTGGTCGGTACCCGCGCCCAGTAATTGATTGTCGATTCGCAAAAAGCCCCGCTCCGGCGGGGCTTTTTGTTTGTGGAGCGGGTTTCGGTTTGAAAGGACACTATCTCATGCAACGCCCCAGCCAGCGCGCGTCGAACCAATTGCGCCCCGTCACCATCACACGTGGCTATACCAAGCACGCGGAAGGCTCGGTGCTGATTGCCTTCGGCGACACCAAGGTGCTGTGTACCGCCAGCGTCGAAGACAAGGTGCCGGGTTTCCTGAAGGGCAAAGGCCAGGGCTGGCTCACCGCCGAGTACGGGATGCTGCCGCGTTCCACCCACACCCGCACCGACCGTGAAGCGGCGCGCGGCAAACAATCTGGCCGCACGCAGGAGATTCAACGGTTGATCGGCCGCTCGCTGCGCGCCGTCACCGACATGCAGCTGCTGGGCGAGCGCACCATCCAGATCGATTGCGACGTATTGCAGGCGGACGGTGGCACGCGCACCGCCAGCATCACCGGCGCCTGGGTGGCGGCGCATGATGCCATCAGTGGCCTGATCGCGCGCGGCGCGCTCAGCGCCAGTCCGCTGCGCGACCACGTCGCCGCGATTTCGGTGGGCATTTTTGAGGGCGTGCCGGTACTGGACCTCGATTACCCCGAGGATTCGAATTGCGACACCGACATGAACATCGTGATGACCGGTGCCGGTGCCTTCGTCGAAGTGCAGGGCACCGCCGAGGGCGCGGCCTTCAACCGCGCCGAGATAAACGCTCTGCTCGACCTCGCTGGCGCAGGTATCGCAGACTTGATTGCAAAGCAAAAGCAGGCAATCACCGCATAGACCGCAGCGCAAGACGTTGCTCAGGATTCCGCTTTACACGGACAACCCCATGAAAGAAATCGTCATCGCCTCCAACAACGCGGGCAAGCTGCGCGAGATTGAAGCGATCCTGCAACCGCTGGGCTTCAAGGCGGTGCCGCAGTCTGCGTTCAACGTGCCGGAAGCCGAAGAGCCGCACCCGACCTTCGTCGAGAACGCGCTCGCCAAGGCGCGCAACGCGGCACATTACACCGGCATGCCTGCACTCGCTGATGACTCGGGCATCTGCGTTCACGCCTTGCGCGGCGCACCCGGTGTGATCTCTGCACGCTACGCCGGTGAGCCAAAGTCAGACGCGCGCAACAACCAGAAACTCGTCGCCGCGCTCAAAGACAACGATGACCGGGTGGCCTACTACTTCGCGGCACTGGTGATGGTGCGTCATGCTGCAGATCCGCAGCCGCTGATTGCCGAAGGACGCTGGGCCGGCGAAGTAATTGAGGTGCCACGCGGTGACAATGGCTTCGGCTACGACCCCTACTTCCTCCTGCCCGATCTGGGCAAGACCGCCGCTGAACTCGACGCGCGCGAAAAAAACCTGGTCAGCCATCGCGGCAAGGCCTTGCGCCGGCTGGCGGCACTGATCCAGGAACAGTGGTAATCCCGCTCAAACTGATCGCGCCGGAGGACGCAAGTCTGCCGGGCAGTCGCACCCGCCCGGCTGGACTGGGAGTGTCTTCTCCGCAGCCCGGCTCACTCAATGTGAACGGCAGCCGCTTCAATGCCGTCACCGCCCACACGCAGCCGGGCCAGATCACCCTCGCCAGCCTGCCGCCACTTTCGCTCTACGTGCATTTTCCGTGGTGCGTCAAAAAGTGCCCCTACTGCGATTTTAATTCGCACGCCGTGGACGGCAACACAGCCATCCCCGAAGCGCGCTACATCGACGCGCTGATCCGTGATCTGGAGTTGTCGCTGCCGCTGATTTGGGGCCGCCGCATTCACACGATTTTCTTCGGGGGGGGTACGCCAAGCCTGTTGTCTCCCAAGGGTTTTGCGAGACTCATGTCGGAGATCCGCTCCAGGAGCGGCTTGGAGGCCGATGCCGAAATCACTCTTGAGGCCAACCCCGGCACCTTTGAAGCGGAAAAGTTCGCGGCCTACCGCGACAACGGTGTCAACCGTCTCTCCATAGGAATCCAGAGTTTCGATAGCATACAGTTGCAATCGCTCGGGCGCATCCACGACGGCAACGAAGCGCGCAAGGCCATCGAGATCGCCGCAAAACTGTTCGACAATTTCAATCTCGATCTGATGTACGCCTTGCCTGGGCAGACACCCGCGCAATTGCAGGCCGAGATCGACACCGCGCTCAGCTTTGATCCACCGCATCTGTCGTACTACCACCTCACGCTCGAACCGAACACGGTGTTCGCAAAATATCCGCCTCCGCTGCCGGATGATGACGTGGCAGCGGAGATGCAAACGCTGATCGAGTCACGCCTGGCCAGCGCAGGCTACGAGCACTATGAGACATCGGCCTACGCCAAGCCGGGGCATCAAAGCCGCCACAACATCAATTACTGGCGTTTCGGAGACTACCTCGGTATCGGTGCGGGCGCGCACGGCAAGCTCTCGTTCGCGCATCGCATCCTGCGGACGGCGAAGCTGCGCCAGCCGGAGAGCTACATGGCGGGCTGTGAAGCGGATGCGCCGCTAGCCGAAGAGCGGGAAGTCACCACCAACGAATTGCCGTTCGAGTACATGATGAATGCGCTCCGTCTCACCGAGGGTTTCGCAGTACGCGAGTTTGGTGAACGTACCGGCCTGCCGGTCAGCAGCGTAGAGCAAGCGCTGAAGGAAGCCGAAGCCAAGGGTCTCATCACGCGCGATCACCTGCGCATCGCCCCCACCGAGCGTGGCCGCGTATTCCTGAACGATTTATTGCAGCTATTTCTGTAGGCAATGACTCGCCCTAGTCGTCTGCCTTGCACGCATTGCCGTTGTGCGTCCACGACACAACCTTGGTGCCATCCAATTCGAAGACGGTTTGGCAAGAGAAATGCGTGAGAGACGAACCAACGCCACCCAATACCCTTG
>JANNCZ010000789.1:0-16937 GCA_031387185.1 Burkholderiales bacterium | reverse complement strand
GCCAAGGAGCCGATTTCGCTGGAAACACCAGTGGGTGATGAAGAAGATTCACATCTTGGCGATCTTCATCACCTTGCGGACTTTTTCCAAAGGCATCGAAAGCTTTTCGGCCATCTCTTCCGGCGTGGCTTCGCGGCCGATTTCATGCATCATCTGCCTTGATGTGCGCACGATCTTGTTGATGGTTTCGATCATATGCACAGGGATACGGAAGGTGCGGGCTTGATCAGCAATTGAACGCGAGATCGCCTGACGGATCCACCAGGTGGCGTAGGTCGAGAACTTGTAGCCGCGCCGGTATTCGAACTTGTCGACCGCCTTCATCAGGCCAATGTTGCCCTCTTGAATCAGGTCGAGGAACTGCAGGCCGCGGTTGGTGTATTTCTTGGCAATCGAAATCACCAAGCGCAGATTGGCCTCAGTCATTTCGCGCTTGGCACGGCGCGCCTTGGCTTCGCCAGTCGACATCTGCTTGTTGATCTCTTTGAGATCCTTGAGCGGAATGCCGAGCGTGTTTTGCAGATCAAGCAGCCTTTGCTGATGCTCCTGAATCGCCGGCAGGAACCGCTCCATCACCAGAGTGTAGGGACGGCCCGACTCAACCTCACGCTGTGCCCAGCGCGGGTTGGTTTCGTGTCCTGGAAATTCCTTGATGAAGTGCGGGCGCGGCATGCCCGACTTGATGACGCACAGTTCCTGGATGCCGCGCTCGTGGCGGCGCACCTGATCGACCTGGCTGCGCAGCATGTCGCACAGTTTCTCCACCATGCGTGCGGTGAAGCGGATCTTCATCAGCTCGTCAGAAATCTTGCGCTGCGTATCGAGATGCGGCTTGGTCTTGTACCCCTTGGCGGCGAGAATTTTTTTCATCTTCTCGTGCAAGTGGTAAATGCGCGAGAAGGCTTCGAGCGCCTTTTGCTTCAGCTCGGCCATCGCCGCAGCGTTGGCAGCGCTGGCGGCTTCGCCGTCGTCGTCCTCTTCTTCGACAGCTTCGACTTCGAGATCAACATCTGCTTCAGCCGCCACTACTGCGGGTGCCGGCACGATCTCGGGGGCGTTCGGATCAATCAGGCCATCAACCAGCTCATCGATGCGCATTTCCTCACGCGAAATCTTGCCGGCCATCTCGACGATTTCGGCAATCGTGGTCGGGCAAGCGGCGATAGCGAGGATCATGTGCTTCAAGCCGTCTTCGATGCGCTTGGCAATCTCGATCTCGCCTTCACGCGTCAGCAGCTCGACCGACCCCATCTCGCGCATATACATGCGCACCGGGTCAGTAGTGCGCCCAAATTCCGAGTCGAGTGACGACGCAGCCGCCTCGGCTTCTTCTTCGATGTCTTCCGCGACGGCAGCGGTCGCGTTCTCGTTGAGCAACAACGTTTCGGCATCGGGCGCCTGGTCGAACACCGAGATACCCATGTCGCTGAAGGTGCTGATGATCGCCTCAATCTGCTCAGCGTCCACCACATCGTCAGGCAGATGGTCATTCACCTCGGCGTAGGTCAGGAAGCCGCGCTCCTTGCCCAGCTTGATCAGGGTCTTCAACTTGTTGCGTCGCGCTTCGACATCTTCAGGCGTCGGCGCTTGTTGCAACACCAGCAACTCCATGCGCTCGCGTGCCTTGCGGGCGGAACGTTCGCTCTTCTTTTTCGGGGCCTTGCCGTTGGCGTCCACCGCCGGCGCTGCGTCGGCAGCAGCCGGTACCTTCGGGTCAGTCCTGGGTGCGGCTTTGGGGTCAACCTTGCCCGCTGCTTTGAGCAGCTTGGCCGCGACTTCTTTGGCCGTGAGTGCGGCTCCGTTGGTCACCGCCGCACCTTTGACCACTTTGGCGGGCGCGGCGGCAAGTTTGGCGCCCCCTTGTACGGGAGCGGCTTTGGAGACCGGCTTGGGAGCCGATTTTTGTACTGCGGCCTTGGAGGCCGGCGCAGCTTTTTTGGTCACGGGCTTTTGAGCTTTCTTGGCGGAAGCAGCAGGCTTTTTGGCAGCCACTTTTTTTGCGATGAACTTCGGCGCCGGCCGTGCCGATTTGGCAGCGCTTTTCGAGGCGGCGCGCGAACGACTAGTGCGGGGAGCGATTTTCTTGGCCATGCGATTGCCTCGAAAAGAAGTCGCCCCCACCGTACGGATTTAAGCGAAGTGCGGCGGAAGCGATGAATGGCTGCACCGCCACAAAGAGATTCCGGGGCAGTTTCGCCAAACGAAGTAAAGCTTTGAAGTATAGCATTATTCGGCTCAAATTTGAGGTCGATTCACGCTCTGCTGTGCATCCAATCGGCAATGACGGCGTTGGAAAAGATGCAGCGGTAGCAGGCACGGCCGGCTGCCACCACGCCGCGCCAATCACTGTCGCACGCAAATCACGCCGTTGACGCCGACGCCACCGACTTTGACGCGCCTTCCTCGGCGATCAAGGCGGCGAGCTCTGCACGTGCCGCAGGGTCACTCATCTCGGCGGCGATGATATGGGCCGTGCGCGCGCGCCGCCAATGATCACGCAGGGTCTTAAGCGCGTGACGGAACTCGGCTTCGACGATGGCTGGCTCTTTGTCGATTTCGAGCTCTTCGACCAGCGCGCGGCGCAAAAATGGCGCGACATCGGTCTCCGCGAACATTTCGGTAAGGCCGGTCGAGGAGACCGGATTGTCGGTCGAGCAAATCGCATCAATCATCGCACGTACCGGCGAGCCCTCAGGCAGCACGTGACGCTGCTCCTCGGTTTCGGCCAGCGTCGCCAGATGCGGCGCGCGTACCAGCAGACGCAGCATCTGTTCGTCGAGCGAGGTCACCGGCGCACGCGCCACTCGCGGTGGCACGGCACGCACATAGGCGGCTTGCGCTTTGAGATCGCACAGAGTCTCGACTTCAAGCGGCGTCATGCCAGCCAATTCGGCAATCTGCTTGACGATGGCGAGGCGCAGGCCGGGCGCGGTGATGCGCTGCAGATGCGGCTTGGCGGCGCTTACCAACCCGGCACGCCCCTCTGCGGAGGTGAGATCATTTTCTGCGGACAGCTCGCGTACCAAAAAGCGGGACAGCGGCATGGCGCCATCCACCAAGGCCTCAAAATCATCGCGCCCAAACTCGCGAATGAAGGTGTCAGGGTCGTGCTCTTCGGGCAAAAACAAAAACGAGAACACCTTATCGTCACTGGTGAGGGCGAGGCTATTTTCGAGCGCGCGCCAGGCGGCGCGGCGGCCGGCACCATCGCCATCAAAACTGAAGATCACGCGGTCGGCCTGCTTGACCAGTTTTTGCACGTGGGCCGGCGTGCAGGCGGTGCCGAGCGTCGCCACCGCGTAGCCGACACCCATTTGCGCCAGCGCCACCACGTCCATATAGCCTTCGACCACCAGCACTTGGGCGGCGGCGCGGATCGCCGGGCGCGCTTCGAACAGGCCGTACAACTCGCGTCCTTTTTCAAACAGCGGCGTCTCCGGCGAGTTCAAGTATTTCGGCTCGCCCGCGCCGGTGACGCGCCCGCCAAAACCGATCACCGCGCCACGCGTGCTTCGAATCGGGAACATCACGCGGCCGCGAAAACGGTCATAGCGCGAACCTTTTTCACTGTCGATCACAAGACCGGTGTCGAGCATGGCCTTGCCCGCATACTCTTCGGCGAATACGGTTTGCAAACTGTTCCACTCATCAGGCACGTAACCCAGGCCAAACGTGCGCGCGATCTCGCCAGTGAGACCGCGCCCCTTGAGATAGGCAATCGCGTCGGGCGAGACCTTGAGCGTGTCGATGTAAAAACGCGCGGCACGCTCCATCAGCGCCATCAGTGCGCTGCTGTCGGGGCCGTCGCGGCGCGGCGCGCTGCCGCGCTCTTCCGGCACGGTCAGGCCCACTGACTGCGCCAGATCCTTGATCGCTTCCACGTAGGTCAGGCCCGCGTGTTCCATTAAAAAACCGATGGCCGAGCCATGCACGCCACAACCAAAGCAGTGATAGAACTGCTTGGCCGGGCTGACCGTGAACGACGGCGATTTCTCGTTGTGAAACGGGCACAGCCCCATCAGGTTGGCGCCGCCCTTCTTGAGCTGCACGTGCTTGCCGACCACATCGACGATGTCGACGCGGTTGAGCAAATCCTGAATGAATGACTGGGGAATCATGGGGCACTGCCCGTCGGTCTGATCAAGGAGGGGAAGAGCAGGCCGCGCATTTTACGCCTGCGCTCACCATGAAAAAGGGGGCCGCTAGGCCCCCTCCGGAATCGGTGCGCGCCCAATTGCTGCGCGCCCGCTGCGTCAAGGCATTGCTGCGCTAACGCGTCACAGTCCGCCGGTTGGCTGCATCACCATGCAATAGAGCATCGGGATCGACAGCATGGTGTTAAAGCGCGAAGTCAGCATCGCCAGACGTGCGGCGGCGGCTTTTTCGGCCGCTTCGACCACGACCATGCCGAGGGCTTTTTTCTGGTTGGGCCAAATGATGAACCAAACGTTGAAGGCCATCAGGAGCGCCAGCCACATGCCGATGCCAATCGCCACGAAGGGCTTTTGCAGCATCAGCGCGGTGCCGATGTAGCCCTTCATGAACGCAACCAGAATGCCGGTCACCACAGTAGACAACGCCGCCCAGCGAAACCAGAACAGCGCGGCTGGCGCGATCACCTTGCCGATGGCGGGCTTCTGCTCATCGGGAATTTTTGGCATCGACGGAATCTGTACAAAATTGAAATACCAGAGGATGCCAATCCACATCACGCCCGAAGCCACATGCAGCCAAAGCAGAAAGTATGTGCCCCACGCGTGATCGAATTTACCGCTGCCGGCTACGGCGATCAGGATCACCACCAGAACGACGCCAGCAGTGATGGTGCGACCGAGAGATTGAAAGATAGCGCCCATTAAATTTCCTCCTTGGAATTCAAATTACTGCCTGCGATGGTAGCACAAGGCCACCGCACCTATTCGCCGCAAAGCCGACAGCCGCAAAGCCGCAGTGGCGGGTGCGCCGGACTGGATTTTCCGCTCACGCCTGTCACACGTTCGTGCTCCGCGTACTCTTGCGCGGCGCTCCCGGTTATCAGTCCGGCGACTCCTGCGATTCCTGCGTCCCGGCTACTACGGCACGCACGCCGCCTTGGGAAAATGCACGTCGAGAACATCGCCAGCGGCGAGCACGGCACAATCACGCAATACCGATATCCACATAAGGCACATAAGGCACATAAGGCACATAAGGCTTTTGCAGGGTCAACCCCAATTCGAGCGCGCCGCCCATGCCCGACAGCAACAAGCCGTTAACCACTGTGGCCAACGCCGCCCAGCGAAACCAGAACAGCGCGGCCGGCGCAATCACTTTGGACACAGCGGGCTTTTGCTCGTCCGGAATTTTTGGCATTGACGGGATCTGCACGAAATTGAAATAGCAGAGCAACCCGACCCACATCACTCCGCACATCACATGCAGCCAGCGCATGAAAAACGTCCCCCAGGCGTGGCCCATCTTGATGTTGCCAAACACGGCAATCAGCGCGGCCAGCAGCACAACACCTGGGATGACTGAACGTCCCAACGATTGAAAATTGTACCCATGCCGTTCTCCTTCCGCTTCTTCCGCTTCTTCCAGTCATGCGCCGGATGGCGCTACGCCGCAACGGCCAGACCTGCCTGCCGTTGCGGCTGCCTTGCGGGCTGCTGCGGCTATTGCGCTGGCCAGTCTTGCTCAGGCCAGATTCTTGGCCGCAAATTCCCAGTTCACCAGATTCCAAAAGCCTTCCAGATACTTCGGACGCACGTTGCGGTAGTCGATGTAGTAGGCATGCTCCCATACGTCGCAGGTCAGCAGCGGCTTGTCGGCACCGGTGAGCGGCGTTGCCGCGTTCGATGTCGATACCAGGTCGAGCGAGCCGTCAGCCTTTTTCACCAGCCAGGCCCAGCCCGAACCAAAGGTGCCGACGGCGCATTTATTGAACTCTTCCTTGAACCTGGCGAACGATCCCCATTTTTTGTTGATGGCGTCTGCCAGCACGCCAGTGGGTTCACCACCGCCACCCGGCTTCAACCCCATCCAGTAAAACGTGTGATTCCAAATCTGCGCGGCGTTGTTGAACATGCCACCGGACGATTTTTTGACAATCGCTTCAAGGTCCATGTTTTCAAAATCGGTACCCTTGATTAGATTGTTCAAGTTGGTCACGTAGGTCTGGTGATGCTTGCCGTGGTGAAATTCGAGAGTCTCCTTCGACAAATGCGGCGCGAGGGCGTCAAGCGCGTAAGGAAGGGTGGGCAGTTTGTGTTCCATTCGTGGTTCTCCAGTCGTGGTTCTCCAGTCGTGATCGCAAGTCGCGGTACACCGCGCGGTTAATCGGTGTGACGTGCGGGTGATGCGCTAAATGTTGCTGGGACAATCCGGTCAACTGAACCGGAACGGGATCACGCGTACATCAAAGGTAATGCAGGGTAATGCGGACACCGCAGATATTGCCTAGGCATTTTAGGGCAGCTGCGCCTTGGTCAAAATTCAGGGCCGGCGCATTTAGGGGCGGCGCACCTTGGTCACATTGGTCACACTCGCTGCCACACCGCCACTGGCAAGCACGATGTCCAGCACGTCGTGCACGGCCAGCGCACTGGCATCGCGCACCAGGCGCCCCTGCGCGTCGGTCACGATAGCGAAGCCGCGCTCCAACACCCGTTGGGGATTCAACATCTGCAATGCCCCTAAGAGCCGCGCCAGATGGACCTCTTGGGCCGTCATGCCGCCAAGAGCCGCACCAGTCAAGCGTTTGCGGGCATGGGCCAGTTGCAATTGTTGCCGCGCCAGCCTCGGCGCGCGCAGCCGCCCCTGTGCTTGCGCACAGCGTGCCGCTTGCGCGGCCAGCATGGACCCTGTCGTCGCGCGCAGCCGCGCGCACAGATGCGTGAGACGCTGCCGCTGCATCGCCAGGCGTGCGGACGGCGGCACCAGCGCACGCGCCAGCCAGTCGAGCCGCTGTTGTGCGTCCACCAGGTAGCGCGCCGTGGCCTGCGCGAGCGCGAGCGCTGCGCTTGCCAGTTGCGCTTGCATGTCTTCAATATCGGGGCTGACCAGTTCCGCTGCCGCCGTCGGGGTTGGTGCGCGCAGATCGGCTACCCAATCGGCAATCGTGAAATCGGTTTCGTGTCCGACACCTGAGACCACTGGCACCGGGCAGGCGGCGATCGCACGCGCGACCACTTCCTCGTTGAACGCCCACAAATCTTCCATCGAGCCGCCGCCACGGCAGACGATGAGTACGTCAATCACCGCAGCGCTGCGTCCATAGCGGCCCGCTGGCTCAGCGGTGTCTGCATACCGTCCTGCCGCCCCAATCGCAGTGGCGATCAGCGCCGCCACACCTTCGCCCTGCACCGGCGCGGGAAACACGATCACCGGAATCATCGGCGCGCGGCGCGCCAGCGTGGTGAGCACGTCGCGCAGCGCCGCCGCCTGCAACGAGGTGACGACGCCAATGCCGCGCGGCATCGCAGGCAACGCGCGTTTGCACTCTGCGTCGAACAGCCCCTCGGCCGCGAGCTTGTTTTTCAGACGCAAAAATTGTTCGTACAGCACACCCGCGCCGGCACGGCGCATCGATTCGATGCTCAACTGGTATTCCCCGCGCGCTTCGAACAGCGTGACGGACGCGCGCACTTCAACCGCGTCACCGTTTTTTGGCTCGAACGCGAGCGCGCCCGCCTTGCTGCGCCAAAGCGCGCAGCGCACCTGTGCCCCTTCGTCCTTAAGTGAAAAATAAATGTGCCCCGAGGCGGCGCGGCTGAAACCGGAGACTTCGCCACGCACGCGCACACGGCCAATCGCGCCTTCAAGCAGGCCGCGCGCGCGGCGGTTGAGTTCGGAGACCGAGCAGGCGGCGTCGGCTGCGCTTGGCGCAGTGCCGGTGCCTGCGCTCAATTCAAAATCCGGCAGGCTCAGCATGCAGGCCTCGCCCGGTGGTTTCCCGGCGGTGCTGCGTATTTCGCAGGCAGCCTAAAGCAAGTCCTTGTGCCACAAGCCCTTGCGCGCTCCTGCCCACAGGATTTCCCCAGACTTATCCACCGCATGCGTGGATAAACGCACGATGTTTCGGCTACACTTGCTGCCGTTCTCAGGGAGTATCGCCGCAGCCGATGCGGTGTGCGCCAAACTGACATTATTTTGTAAGGGGATTTGCGCTGTGTGGAAAATCATCAACGAAGCGGGCTGGCCAATTTACCCGCTGCTGCTCGCTTCGATCATCTCGGTGGCGCTGATTATCGAACGACTGCTCGCTTTGCGCAAATCCAAAGTGCTGCCCGCGCAATTGCTTCCGGAGGTACTCGGCCTGTACAAAAACAAGCAGATCACCCCTGAAGTGATCGACAAGGTCGAAAACAATTCTCCCCTCGGCCGTGTGCTCGCCGCCGGTCTGCGCAATGACAAAAGCTCGCGCTATGTGATGAAGGAAGCGATTGAAGAGTCAGGCCGCATCGTCACGCATGAACTCGAACGCTTTCTCAATGGTCTCGGCACCATCGCCACCGCATCGCCCCTGATGGGCTTGTTCGGCACGGTGGTCGGCATGATCGAAATTTTCGGCAGCCAGTCGCCCTCCGGCACCAACCCGCAAGCGCTCGCCCACGGCATTTCGGTCGCGCTCTACAACACCGGCTTCGGCATCATGATCGCGGTGCCCGCGCTGATTTTTTACCGCTACTTCCGCGGCTGCGTCGAAGACTATGTGGTCGAGATGGAACAAAGCGCGATCAAGCTTCTCGACCTGGCGCACGGTGACCGCAAGGCCTGACCGCTCAGCGCAGCGGCCATTGCCTCGTCGCACCAGCACCGGTCTGCCCCTCCTCTGCCACGAACCACAAGACGACCATAAGACAAACGCACCATGAATTTCCGCCGCAAAGCACCTGAAGAGCCGGAGATCAATTTCATCCCCTTGATCGACGTGCTGCTGGTGATCCTGATTTTTTTGATGGTCACCACAACTTATTCCAAGTACGCCGAGCTGCAGATCAACCTGCCGACAGCAGATGCCGAGAAACAACTCGAGCGCCCGAACGAAGTCAACGTCGGCATCACGGCGGCAAGCAAGTATGCGATCAACGGCAAGACCATCGCGTTCACCAATGTCGATGGCCTCTCCGCTGACCTCAAGGCCGCCGCTTCCGGCAAGAAAGACCCGGTGGTGGTGATAAACGCCGACGCGCAAGCGACCCACCAGGCGGTGGTGGTGGTGATGCAGGCCTCGCAAATGGCCGGTCTCGGCCAGGTGACATTCACCACGCAGAGCACTACGACGAAGTGAGCTGGGACACTTCTGTCCCTGCCCTGACCCTCTCTCTACCCCTGTCCCTGCTCTCCTCACTCGTGCGCGACTGGTGGCTACCCAGGCTTACCGTTCGCTGCGTCTTGTTGGTGCCGCTGGCCGTGCTTTTCGGATGTGCGGCCATCGTGCGCCGCGCCTTGTACCGCAGCGGCGTGCTGGCCGCGCAACGCTTGCCGGTACCGGTCATCGTGGTCGGCAACCTCACAATTGGTGGCAGCGGCAAAACGCCGTTGGTGATTGCCCTGGTCAGAGCGCTGCGCGAGCAAGGCTGGCGGCCTGGCGTCATCAGCCGCGGCTATGGGCGCAACAACGCCGAGCCAACGGGGAGCGTGGAGGTCACGCTGGAAAGCGCTCCTGCCAACAGCGGCGACGAACCTCTGTTGATCGCGCAGGCAGCGCGCGTGCCGGTATTTGTTGATGCCGATCGTGCGCGCGCTGGCCGCACGCTGCTCGCGGCACACCCTGAAGTCAACGTCATCATCAGCGATGATGGCTTGCAGCACTACGCGCTCGCGCGTGACATCGAGATCGCCGTGTTCGATGACCGCAGCGCAGGCAACGGTTGTCTGTTGCCCGCCGGGCCGTTGCGCGAGCCTTTGTCACGCGCCGCCACCCTGACAGCCTTGGTAGTCAACGATTCTGGCGGCCCAGCGGCTGCAAACGGCTTGCACCAACGTTTTTCAGCCATGCATCAGATGACACTGGTGCCGCAGCCTTGTTACCACCTGCGCCAGCACACGGACACGAGCACGCTCGCCGCGCTGGCCGCGCGCGCGCCGCGTGGCCGCATTGCTGCCGTGGCGGGCATCGGCAATCCGGCGCGCTTTTTCGCTACCCTGCGTGCCGGTGGCCTCGGCGTCAAGGGTCTTGGCGGCGGCACCGTTAGTGACGGTTCGGTTTGTGACAGTTCGGTTAGTGACGACACCGTGAGTCATCGCCCCGGCTTTACGGAACATGTGTTCCCCGACCACCACGCGTACACGCGCGCCGATCTCACAGCGATTGATGCGGACATCCTGATCGTCACCGAAAAGGACGCGCTAAAATGTGCTTCATTCGACGATGATCGCGTCTGGGTTTTACCAGTGACAGCACAAGTTGACGGCGCGTTGATAGAATTGATTCTGGAGAAACTGCGTGGACGCCAAGCTGCTTGACATCCTGGTCTGCCCGATCACCAAGGGGCCGCTGGTCTACGACCGCGACAAGCAGGAATTGATTTCGCGTTCAGCGCGCCTCGCCTATCCAGTGCGCGACGGCATCCCCGTGATGCTCGAAGAAGAAGCGCGCGCGCTGACTGACGCCGAACTCGCTTGACCCCACCGCGCTTGGCCCCAACTCGCTTGACGTCGTTTGTCGCGCTGATTCCAGCCCGTCGAGCGTCGTCGCGCCTGGCGGACAAGGTGCTCGCCGATATCGGCGGCAAGCCGATGGTGGTGCGCGTCGCGGAAAAAGCGGCGCAGAGCGGTGCAGCGCAAGTGTGTGTCGCCACCGATGATGCTCAAATCAAAGCTGCCGTCGAGGCGCATGGCTTTCGCGCCTTGATGACGCGCGCCAGTCATGCCTCAGGCACTGACCGCCTCGCTGAAGCCGCCGCCCTGCTCGGTCTCTCCAATGACACTCTCGTGGTCAATGTGCAGGGCGATGAGCCGCTGATCGCACCTGCGCTGATCGGCGCGGTTGCGGACGAATTGGCGGCCCGTGCCGATTGCGAACTCGCTACCGCTTGCCACCCCTTGAGCGATGTGGCCGAGGTGTTCAACCCCAACATCGTGAAGGTGGTGCTCGATGCGCGCAACACGGCGCTGTATTTTTCGCGCGCCGCGATTCCGTGGGCGCGCGATGCCTTTGCGGCGGCGCGTGAGCATGTACCGTCCGCCGTTCCTGCCGGCTTGCCGATCTACCGCCACATGGGCATTTATGCCTATCGCGTGGCGTTTCTCAAATTGTTTCCCGCGCTGGCGCCAGCCCCGATTGAACAATTCGAGGCGCTCGAACAACTGCGCGCACTCTGGCACGGCCACCGCATCGCCGTGCATGTCACTGCGGCCACCGCAGCACCCGGAGTGGATACCGCCAGCGATCTCGCGCTGGTGCGCCGCTTGTATAGTCAACATTGAACAGTGAGCAGTCAGCCACGAAGAGGTACCAAGAGGGCCGCCCTTTCACGCTAGAATCGACCGCAAACAAAACCCATTTTCCGGAGACAACATTCATGCGCCTCATTCTCTTGGGCCCGCCAGGCGCGGGCAAAGGCACGCAAGCCAACGCGATCAAGGAACGATTCGGCATTCCACAAATCTCCACCGGCGACATGCTGCGTGCCGCTGTGAAAGCGGGCACTGATCTCGGCCTCGCCGCCAAAAAGGTGATGGACGCCGGCGGTCTCGTGTCGGACGACATCATCATCGGTCTGGTCAAGGAACGCCTGAAGCAGGACGATTGCCAAAAGGGCTATTTGTTCGACGGCTTTCCGCGCACGATTCCGCAAGCGGATGCGATGAAGGACGCGGGTGTCGGTATTGACTTCGTGCTCGAAATCGACGTACCCGACCGCGAAATCGTCACGCGCATGAGCGGCCGCCGCGTGCATCTGTCGAGCGGACGCACCTATCACATCAAGTTCAACCCACCCAAGGTAGCAGGTCTCGATGATGTGACCAGTGAACCCTTGATTCAGCGCGATGATGACAAGGAAGAGACCGTCGCCAAGCGCCTCAACGTGTACCACGAGCAGACCGAAGCCCTGGTGGGCTACTACACCGGCTGGTCCAAAAGTGGCACTCCGGGCGCGCCGCAGTACCGCAAGATCGATGGCCTTGGTGCGGTCGATGCCGTGCGCGCGCGCGCGTTCGGCGCACTGAAATAAGCGACGTCGCAAACCCCTGTTTGCGGGCGCACATCACCTGCGCCATAGCCTCTTCGCAGGCTGAATCCTTTACAATTGCACAGTTTTTCTGGCGGCGGCCAGACCCACAGACCCAAAGTGATCCAGGCAGTTTCAAGAGTCACTGAGGGGCTTGCGCAGTGTTTCGCGCAACCCTAAAAACGAGCCGCGCCCAGAGTCCTTAAGTATTTTCACACCATCGGAGGAGACAATGTCTCAAGCAGCATTGTGGATTGCCATCGTCTGCGGTTTGATCGCGGTCGCGTATGGCTTCTTTACATTCAAGTGGATTCTCGCCCTGCCCACCGGCAACGCGCGCATGCAGGAAATTGCCGCCGCAATTCAGGCGGGTGCGCAGGCCTATTTGAAGCGCCAGTACGCCACCATCACAGTGGTCGGCGTCATTATCATGGTAATCCTCGGGATTGTGCTGGGGCCGATGACGGCAGCGGGCTTCTTTGTCGGTGCACTTCTCTCGGGCGTGGCGGGCTTCATCGGCATGAACGTGTCGGTGCGCGCCAATGTGCGCACTGCGCAGGCCGCAACCGGCGGCATCTCTCCTGCGCTGGACGTCGCCTTCCGCGGTGGCGCGATCACCGGTATGCTGGTCGTAGGGCTAGGCTTGATCGGCGTGGTTGGTTTTTACATGGTGCTCAAAGGTGCCGCGCCGCACGGCCTTGGCGTGACCATGTCCAATGCCGACTTGTTGAAACCGATGATCGGCTTGGGCTTCGGTGCCTCGTTGATCTCGATCTTCGCTCGTCTGGGCGGCGGCATTTTCACCAAGGGTGCCGACGTCGGCGCCGACCTGGTTGGCAAAGTGGAAGCCGGCATTCCCGAAGATGACCCGCGCAACCCGGCGGTGATCGCCGACAACGTCGGTGACAACGTCGGCGACTGCGCCGGTATGGCCGCTGACCTGTTTGAGACCTATGCGGTGACCCTGATCGCCACCATGGTGCTTGGCGCGCTGCTGATCAAGGGAAGCGATGCGGGTATCGTTTACCCGCTGGTGCTGGGCGCGGTGTCCATCATAGCCTCTATCGTCGGCTGTTTCTTTGTCAAGGCGCGTGACGGCGGCAAAATCATGAACGCGCTGTATCGCGGCCTCGCGGTCGCTGGCGTTCTCTCGCTAATCGCGTTTTATCCGGTCACGCAAATGTTCATCCCCGACACGGCACTCGCGGGCGACGGCTTTGCCACCGGCGCGGTGTGGCGTTTGTGGATGTGCTGTTTGGTCGGCCTCGGCCTCACCGGCCTGCTGGTTTACATCACGGAGTACTACACCGGTACCGATTTTTATCCGGTCAAGTATGTCGCGGAAGCATCGACCAAGGGTCATGCCACCAACATCATCGCCGGCATAGCCGTATCGATGAAGTCGACCGGCTGGCCGGTGATCGTGGTGTGTCTGGCGATCTACCTGTCGTTTGCGTTTGCCGGCCTGTACGGCATTGCCACTGCCGCCACCTCGATGCTGTCGATGGCCGGCATCGTGGTTGCACTCGACGCCTACGGCCCGATCACCGACAACGCTGGCGGCATCGCCGAGATGAGCGAGTTGCCCGAGTCCGTGCGCGCTGTGACTGATCCGCTTGACGCGGTGGGTAACACGACCAAGGCGGTTACCAAAGGCTATGCCATCGGCTCTGCTGGCTTGGCGGCCCTGGTGCTGTTCGCCGACTACACGCACGCCCTCGAAGCCCACAAGCATATGAAATTTGCGTTTGACCTGGCTGACCACAAGGTGGTGATTGGCCTCTTTATCGGTGGTCTGATCCCCTTCCTCTTCGGCGCGATGGCAATGGAAGCCGTCGGTCGCGCGGCCGGTGCAGTGGTGGAAGAAGTACGCCGCCAGTTCCGCGAGATCAAGGGCATTATGGAAGGCACGGCCAAACCGGAGTACGAGCGTGCGGTGGATCTGCTGACCACGGCGGCGATCAAGGAAATGATGATCCCGTCGCTACTGCCGGTGCTGGTGCCGGTGCTGGTGGGCCTGCTGCTCGGCCCGCAGGCTTTGGGCGGCGTCCTGATGGGCACCATCGTCACCGGCTTGTTTGTGGCGATCTCGATGTGTACCGGTGGCGGCGCGTGGGACAACGCCAAGAAATACATCGAAGAAGGCCACTATGGCGGCAAAGGCTCGGACGCGCACAAAGCGGCAGTTACCGGTGACACCGTGGGCGACCCGTACAAAGACACCGCCGGCCCTGCGGTTAACCCGCTGATAAAGATTATCAACATCGTGGCGTTGCTGATCGTGCCGCTTCTGTAAGAGTTGGACGGCTGGTGCGCTCCCCCGGTTGAATGGGGTATGGCGCAAACCGTAAAATTCAGGGCGGCTCCAATGGGGCCGCCCTTTTTCTTTGGCTGATGGAGATCATTTTGATTACTGCACGAACAGTCTGGCCTGGCGTCTCGCGCCGGATCTCGCAGCGGAACTCACATAGGATCCGGCGCCGGGTCTGGCAAAGTGCGACGGCCTTGGCGTTATGCAGCGCGCTCAACATGGGTGTGGCGCTCGCGCAGTCCGACGACGAGCGCCTGCGCAATGGGTGGGCTGCATATGAGGTCGGCGACGCTGCTCTCGCTTTGCGCCTGCTCGACCCGCTCGCGGCAAGTGGCAACAAATATGCACAATATGCCGTCGCCGAATTATTGCTGCCCGGCAAGCAAGTGCCGCGCGATCTGCCGCGCGCTATTGATCTCTTTCACAAAGCCGCAGAGCAGGAAATTCCGGCCGCCCAAGCACGTATCGGCGCCGCCTTTTTTCACGGCGACGTGATCAAACAGGATTACGCGCAGGCGCTGGCCTGGTTCGAGCGCGGCGCGCGTAATGGCCACGCTGCCGCACAAACCAATCTTGCAGTGATGTACGCAGATGGCATCGGCGTACGGCGTGACCCGACCAGCGCGATGCACTGGCTCGAGCAAGCGCTGCCGCGCGGCGAACCCAACACCCTCAACACCCTCGCCAATGCCTACGCACGCGGCGAAGGCGCGGCGCGTGATCCCGCGCGCGCCATCGCGCTGTACCAACGGGCTGCAGACGCCGGCCTCGCGATTGCGATGGACAACCTCGGCAATTATTATCGTGAAGGCGTGGGCGTGCCAAAAGACCTCGCCGCAGCGCGCGGCTGGTATGAGCGTGCGGCTGCGCTCGGCGAACCGCGCGGGCTCAACAACCTTGGTGTGCTGTACTGGAAGGGCCTCGGCGTCGAGACTGATTTCAAGCGGGCTGGTGACTACTTCCGCATGGCGGCGCAAAAAAACCATGGCGATGCCGAAGCCAATCTGGGCCTGATGTTTTTGTTCGGCCAGGGCGCCGCGCTTGACCGCGACATCGGCACCCGCTGGATGGCCCTCGCCGCCGCGCACGGCAACGAATTGGCCAAGGCCTACATGATCGTGCTGGCCGATACCAAATGGGCCATCGCCGAAGACCGCAAACAGTTGCAGTCCTATTCCAACGTGCTCGGCGCCACCGGCAGTGCCGCCACGCAAAAATTGATTGGCGATCTGCTCAGCAATGGCATTCTGATCCCGGTCAATCTGCCCGAAGCACGGCGTTGGTATTTGCTTGCTGCGCGCCAGGGCGATCTCGCGTCGGCGGCGCGTGCGCAGGCGCTGCAATAACCTGGGCACAAGCGGTTCCGGCGGTACAAGCTGGTAAAAGCGGGCACTGGCGTGCGGCAGTGCGCCTCAGGCAGGTGGCGGTTCGCCTCTTGCGCTCTTGCGCTCTTGCTTGCGCCGCTAAAATTCCGCATTCGCATTCACACACAAGGGGACTCACATGGACATCAAGGGCAATGCATTTCTGGTCACCGGCGGCGCATCGGGCTTGGGCGCTGCCACGGTCAAGCTGATCGCCGCGAACGGCGGCAAGGTTGCCATCGCCGACCTCAACGCGGATCTCGGCAACGCGCTCGCCAAAGAGACCGGCGGCATGTTCATCAAGTGCGATGTCACCAGCGAAGCTGACGGGCAGGCCGCTGTGGACGCAACGGTGAAAGCCTACGGCGGCGTCAACGGCCTCGTCAATTGCGCAGGCATCGGCACAGCGGAGAAGACCACCGGCAAGAACGGCCCGCACAAGCTGGCCGGCTTCACGCGCGTGATTCAGATCAACCTGATCGGCACCTTCAACATGATTCGCCTCTCCGCCACTGCGATGCTGAACAACCAGCCCAACGCAGCGGGCGAGCGCGGCGTGCTGATCAACACCGCATCGGTCGCTGCCTACGATGGCCAGATTGGCCAGGCCGCATACGCGGCATCAAAAGGGGGAATCGTCGGCATGACCCTGCCCATTGCACGCGACCTCGCGCGCGATGGTATTCGCTGCATGACGATTGCGCCGGGCCTGTTTCTCACGCCCCTGCTGAACGGCCTGCCGCCCGAAGTGCAGGAGTCGCTCGGCAAACAAGTCCCGTTTCCCTCGCGCCTCGGCCGCCCGGATGAATACGCCAGCCTGGCCAAGCACATCATCGAGAATGAAATGCTCAACGGCGAGACGATTCGATTGGACGGCGCGATCCGCATGGCACCGCGTTAGCGGTAACAGGCGGGCGCGCCGCCTGTTACCGCTAATTCAGCCGCGCCGCCGCTATCGTCACTGCCGCCAGTTGTGCGGCAATCACCTCCGCATCGTCGGCCTTGGGCCGCTCACTCGCGTAATGGCTCAAATCATCCTGCGCGGCGCGCGGACACTCCAGCTGCGCGTAGACCACACCGCGGTCGCGCCGCTCCTCAGGCACC
>JANNCZ010000737.1:0-2726 GCA_031387185.1 Burkholderiales bacterium | reverse complement strand
ATTGCCCTGAACCCGCGCATCATCGTGGCCGACGAAGCCACTGCCGCGCTGGATGTGTCGCTGCGCTCGCAAATGCTGGATTTGCTGCTCAATTTGCAAGACAAACTCGGCCTTTCGTTCATCTTCATCAGCCACGACATTGCCGTGATTCGCTATTTTTGCGACCGGGTGGCGGTGATGTACCAGGGCAAAGTGGTGGAAACCGGCGACACCGACCAGGTCTGTGATGCGCCCGTGCACGACTACACAAAAGCCCTGCTGTCGGCGATTCCGCGCCCTGACCCGCGCGAACGATCGATGCACAAGCGGTTTCGGTATGTCGAGCCATCGCTATAATATGTATAGCATACTATTCATATAGTATTTGACATACATGCCGAAAAAGCTTGAATTTCATGCAAAGCGCACGGTTTTGGCATCGATAAACCCCAATTTGGGTATGATTGCCCAATCTGCCGCATGAAGATCGACCGCCTGCGCGTCTTCATGTCGCGCGACAAAGACCGTCCGCGCGTCATCGTGGCGATGGACACCGACGACGGCATCACCGGCTGGGGCGAGTGTTACAACCACGGGCCCGACAAAGCGCTGTTTCCGCTGCTGGAATACCTCGTCACGTTCCTCAAGGGGCAAGACCCGCGCCGCATCGCTTTCCTGATGCACTACCTGATGCAGCAGACGCGTTTCCCGCCCGGCGCGCTGGGGCTGGCGGCCATATCGGCGCTGGACCACTGCATGTGGGACATCTCGGCCAAGGCGCTGGGCGTGCCGGTGTACAGGCTTCTGGGCGGCAATGTGCGCGACCGCGTCAAGGTCTATGCCGGCGTCTACACCGCGCCCGACCCGGCTGCCGCGCGCGACGAGCTCGATGCCTTGCAAAGCGAATGGGGCATCACCGCCTTCAAGCTCAGCCCCTACCGTGTGGACATCCACCGACATCGCTGGGGCGAGGTGGTGCGCGGCGCCGCCGAATACTTCCGCCAGTTGCGCGAGACGGTGCGCAGCGACTATGAAATCGCCTTTGACGCGCACGCCAAGATTTTTGAAGTGTCGCAGGCCATCCAGTTGGGCAATGCGCTTGCGCCGTACGACCCGTTGTTTTTTGAAGAGCCGCTGCGGCCCGAGAACATCGAAGCCTGGGGCGAACTCAAGCGCGGGCTTCAGTGCACGCTGGCCACCGGTGAATCGCTCTACAGCCGGTTTGAATTCCAGCGCCTGCTCAATGCCCGGGGCTGCGACATCATCCAGCCCGACGTTTGCGTGGTGGGCGGCCTGCTGGAAATGCGCAAGATTGCCGACCTGGCCGAAACCCATTTTGTGACCATTGCGCCGCATAACCCGATGGGCCCGCTGGCCACCGCCATCAACGTGCATTTCAGCGCGGCGCAAACCAATTTCCGCATCCTCGAATACCGCCTGCCGCACGGGCCAGGTTATGTGTTTGGCACCGGCAACAACGAGCGGGCGCGTGCTACCGGGCCGCAGGGCGCTTATTACGTGAAAGACCCCTACCTGCCGGTGGACGGCCACCTGGAGCTGCGCCCTGACCGGCCTGGCTGGGGTGTGGAGATGGACGAAAAACTGCTGGGCACCGAAGACTACATTCACTGGGAGCGCAAGGTTCCGGTGAAGCCGGATGGGTCGACGGGGTACGCGTGAGCCTTTCGCGCGGTCGCGTCAGCCGCGCCGCGCCGCTTCAATCGCAGCGATGTCGATCTTTCCCATCGTCATCATGGCATCAAACGCACGCTTGGCCACCGCGCGATCAGGATCAGTGATCGCGGCGGTCAGGGCGCGAGGCGTGATCTGCCACGACAGTCCCCACTTATCCTTGCACCAACCGCATTCGCTCGGCTGGCCACCGTTTCCGACAATCGCGTTCCACAACCGGTCGGTCTCAATTTGGTTGTCGGTCGCGATCTGGAACGAGAAAGCCTCAGTGTGCTTGAACGCCGGTCCCCCGTTCAGTCCGAGGCAAGGGATGCCCATCACCGTGAACTCGACCGTCAAGACATCGCCCTGCTTGCCTGCGGGATAGTCTCCAGGCGCCCTAAGGACAGGGCCCACCGTGCTGTCTGGAAAAGTCTCTGCGTAGAACTTCGCGGCGTCCAGCGCGGTGCCGTCGTACCAGATACAAATCGTGTTTTTGCTGACCATTTTGGTGCTCCTAAATTAAGACAGACCGCACTATCACCAAACGAAGGATACTCAAAACCTCGGCCGCCGATCGTCAAAATCCGGCTGGTGCCTGCGCATCTCAGTGGCGTCGTCCCGCACGCGGATGCCGCACTCGATGTAATTGCGGTGCAGTTGCGCCAGGGCAGATCGGTCTAGCGTCACTCCCAGCCCCGCACCTGGCGGCGGCGCCAGTTGCCCGCCTTCAATCTTCAGCTTGCCGCCGGTAATGACTTCATCCACCTGCCAGGGGTAATGCGTGTCGCAGGCGTAGCGCAAGTTCGGTATCGTCACGCCGACATGGGTCATGGCGGCCAGGCTGATGCCCAGGTGCGAATTGGAATGCATCGAGATGCCGATGCCGAAGGTGCGGCCAATGGCGGCCAGGTGCTGGGTGGCGCGCAGGCCGCCCCAGTAGTGGTGGTCTGACAGGATCACCTGCACGGCATTAAGCCGCACCGTCTCGGGAATGTGGCCAAACGCAATCGTGACCATGTTGGTGGCCAGCGGCATGCTGGCAAATTTGGCGACCTCGCCCATGTCTTGCAGCG
>JANNCZ010000724.1:0-6127 GCA_031387185.1 Burkholderiales bacterium | reverse complement strand
GCCAACCGCGACATCGCCAAGATTCAATACAACACCGTGGTCTCGTTCGCCATCAAAGTGCTCAACACGCTCGAAGGCGTGCAGGCCGCCACCAGCGCCGATGCGCGCGAAGTCGTGCGCGAAGGTTTGTCGATGCTGCTGCGTCTGCTCAACCCGTTCGCCCCGCACATCACCCATGTGTTGTGGAAGGAACTGGGCTATCAGGGCGATCTGCTCGACGCGCAATGGCCAGTGGAAGACGCCAAGGCATTGCAATCGGACACGGTGGAGTTGATGTTGCAGGTCAACGGCAAACTGCGCGGCAGCATCGCCGTGCCAGCCAGCGCCGGCCAAGACGCCATCGAACAACTCGCCCTCGCCTCAGAAGCAGCGCAGCGCCACCTCGAAGGCCGCCCGCCGAAAAAAGTCATCGTCGTCCCAGGCCGCCTCATCAACCTGGTCGTGTAAAAATAAATGGGGTCATAAAATAAATAGGGTCAGACCCCATTTATTTCCATTTATTTCCATTTATTTCAGACCGTGGAAATTCCGCATATGGCACTGCCCGAAAACCATTGGTACAAGCCGGTCTTGGTGCTATGCTTGGCTGCAACCCTTGGTGGGTGCGGCTTTGCGCTCAGGGGCAGTGCCAATTTGCCGTATGAGTCGCTTTACATCGACCTGCCGGACAACAACGCGCTGGGCGCCGAACTGCGCCGCAACTTGCGCGCTGGTACCAACACGCGCATCGTCGAGCGGCGCGAGCAGGCGTAGGCGATCATGCAGGCCAACGGCGAAACGCGCAGCAAGCTGATTTTGTCGATCGGGAGTAACGGCGCAGTGCGCGAGTTCCGTCTCAAATACGCCTTCACCTACCGCATCATCAATCAGGGCGGTGACGATATTGCGGCGCCGGGCAACCTCTTGATTGAGCGCGATTACTCGTTCAACGACAACCAGGTGCTGGCCAAAGAGAGCGAAGAAGCCCTGCTCTACCGTGACATGCAGACCGACATGGTGCAGCAAGTGATGCGCCGCCTGGCCGCCGCCACACCGCTGCCGGCCAACCGCTAGGCTGCGCGCAGCCGCATGCAAATCTCGCCCGAGCAACTCGAAGCGCATCTGGGCAAGGGTCTCGCCCCGCTCTACGCCGTCACTGGCACCGAGGAGTTGCGCGCGCTTGAATCGGCCGACGCGATCCGCGCGCGTGCCAAGGCCGCCGGCTTCACCGACCGTAAGGTCTATTCGGTGGGCGCGCATTTCGACTGGGGTCAGATCAAGGCCGACCTCGCAGGCATGTCCTTGTTTGGCGACAAGCCGCTGATCGACCTGCGCATCCCCAATGGCAAACCGGGCAAGGACGGCGGCGCGGCGCTCGACGCCATCGCCTCCGTCGCCAAAGCCAATGGCGATGGCGCGCTCTTGCTCGTCACCTTCCCCGGTGACTATCAAACCATGAAGACCGCCTGGGTCAAGGCACTCGATGCAGCGGGCGTGTTGATCGAGTCCAAGCCCATCGACACGGCGGCGCTTCCAGCGTGGATCGGCGAGCGCCTCGCGAGGCAAAAGCAGTCTGCCTCACCCGAAACACTGCGCTTTATCGCCGCCAAAGTCGAAGGCAATCTAATCGCCGCGCATCAGGAAATCATGAAGCTCGCGCTCATGCATCCGCCCGGCAAGCTCGCCCAGGAAGCGGTGGAAGAAGCAGTGCTCAACGTCGCGCGCTATGACGTCTTCAAGCTGTCGGACGCTTGGCTCTCGGGCGACCTGCCGCGCTTTCGCCGCATGCTCGAAGGCCTGCGCGGTGAAGGCGAAGCACCGCCGCTGATTTTGTGGGCGATGACCGATGACATTCGTGCGCTGGCCAAACTGCGCCGTGGCGAAAAGGTGTGGAAAGGGCCGCGCTCGTCCCTTTACGAGCGCAAGGCCAAGAACGTCTCCAACGCCCAGGTGGGTGCCGCGCTCAAGCACGCGGCGGGCATCGACGCCCTCATCAAGGGCTTGCGCCCGCATGCGCTCTCGGCCGACGTGTGGGAAGAGTTTTACCGGCTGGGCGAAGCCTTCGCCTGATGGTGTGGGCATGGCACACGCCGGGGAAGCCGCGCGCTGCGTGACATGGTGATCCGCGCAGCCATCCGTGACGCTGCGGCTGCCTCCGTTTCGCATGGCAGCGCGACCGTGAACATCAAGCGTGACAAATCGTAAGCCACACGCCCCCCAGCAACATTCCCTTACACGCGTTACATCCTGACGGTCGCTTTGCTGCACTGCATTGACGTTCAATCGCTTCCTGGGCATCACCTGATACCCGTGACACCCCCACCAAGGAGATTGACATGACCCGCACCCACACACTCACCCGCACCGCACTTGCCACACTGATCGCCAGCGCCTTCCCCTTTGCCGCCGTTGCGCAACAAGCCGGCAACAACAGCAACATGTACGACCGCAACGTGTACCAGCAGCAGCGCATCGAACAGGGCCTCAGGGATGGCTCATTGACCGTCCAGGAAGCCGCCAACCTTGAGCGCGGCCAGGCGCGCATCAGCCAGATGGAATCGCGTGCACTGTCCGACGGTCGCCTGAGCGAATCCGAACGCGCGCGCATCAACGAGGCACAAAACCGCCAGAGCGCGGCGATTGACCGCGAGCGCAATGACAACCAGCGCGGTGATCCGAATTCGCGTTCGTCCCAGCGCATGCAGGAGGACGTGCAGCGCAATGTCAGCGAACAGCGTCGCATTGCCCAGGGTGTGCAGTCCGGGCAGATCACCAATCGCGAGGCTTCGCGCCTCGAACGCGGTGAGTCGCGCATCTTCAGCCAGGAAGCACGGGCCGGCGCCGATGGCCGGATCGACCGCAACGAGCAGCGGCACATCCAGGGCGCCGAAAATCACCAATCCCGTGCCATCTACAACGAGCGTCACGACAACCAGGCGCGCGGCACCAATCACGGCGGCAATCGCGGTCAATGGAACCAGCATGGCGCGCATCACAACGCCGGGTCCAATCAAAATAATGGTGCATACCATGCCGGCACCAGCCAGCCAGGCGCGGGCAGCGAAGCGGCAGCTCCGCGCGACCACGGCAATCACACCGGACAGTTCCAGCGCGGGTCAGGTTCTGCCTCAGGTACGAGCGGGGCAGCGGCGGGCTCCACCACCGGTGCCACTGCCGGCACCAGCGCTGCGGCAACCCACACCAACAACGGCAACCACTACGGCCAGACCGGCCGCGCTGCCGCTACGGTGAACGCCAGCACCACCACGCAAGCTGGCAACCGCTATGGTCAAACAGCGCGGACCACCACCGTTGCGCAGAGGGGCAACGGGCGCGGCAACCGCAACTAAACCCCTCGTTGGCGCGCGCAAGCGCGGCAAGCCCCTAACCAGCGTGCGCCACGGGGCGCACGCTGGTGTTTACTTGATGAGACCCAGGCGTTTGGCATCGTCCTGATAGGCGGCGGTGCGATCCTTGACGAAAGCTGGCATCTGTTCGTAGCTGATGTCGACCAGCTCGAATCCGGCAGCCGCCTTGCGTTTACGCATTTCCGGATCGGCATTGAGTTGGGCAAACAAGTTGGATACCTGCTTGCGCACCGCCTCGGGCGCAGACTTCGGCACGGCGACACCGCGATAGCCGCCATCGACCCAGTTAAAGCCCAGTTCCTTGAAAGTCGGCACCTCGGGAAACTGCGGCAGACGCTTCTCGGTCGCCACTGCCAGCATGCGCGACTTCTCCTTCTGCTGCATCGCCAGCGTGTTGTAGCTCATCGCCGCGCTCACGTGGCCGCCGAGCAGCGAGCCGACCAAATCACCGGTGCCCTTGAATGGCACGTAGGTCACCTTGATACCCGCCATCGCCGACAGGCGCAGGGTGGCGGCCTGGTTGGCACCGTTGGTACCTGAACCCGCGAAGCTCACCTTTTCGGGATTGCGCTTGGCATCGTCGATCAAGTCCTTCAGCGTCTTGTAAGGGCTGGTCGTGGGGACGATGATCGCATCCGGCGTGAAATGGAAAAAATACACGCTGGTGATGTCGTCGGCCTTGTAGGGGTTGCCCGTTTCGAGTGGCTGCAACACCAAGTGCGGCATGTTCGCACCCATCACCACATGGCCATCGGCGTTCTCGCGGTTGAGCGTGCTCCAGGCCAGCGCGCCGCCGGCACCGGGACGATTGATCACGATCATCGCGTGCGGTGCAAACTTGCGCCCAAACAACTCGCCCTGCCAGCGCGCCACAATATCGGACTCGCCCCCGGCCACAAACGGGATGATGTAGTTGATGTTTTTCGACGGATAGGCCGCCTGAGCTGCGGCGTACTGGGGCGCCAGCAGGGACGACAACAGTGCGGCTGTGGCGAAGGCGATTTTGTGAAGTTGCATAACGTCTCCGGATGGTTTTTTTAAAAGTGGCGCTATTGTCCATCAACTCGGGACGGACACCGTTGCCCAAGAACCGTATGCGATCAGTCTCAATGCCCGATCTGCAAGGCTTCGAGAAAGCGCGACACCATGTTGTAGGCCGCCACCGTGGCGACGATTTCCACCACGGCGCGCGCATCGAATTTCGCCTTGATGCGATCCATCAGAGCCTCGGGCACGTCGATGTCACGCGTCATCACGTCGGCCAGTTCGAGCACCAGCGCTTCGTTTTCGGTGAACAGCGGCGAGATGCCAGCGTCGCGCACCGCAGCGATTTTGGCGTCGGACGTGCCGGCTTTCTTGGCATGCGGAATGTGCGCTTCAAATTCATAAGGCGCGTGATTGACCACGGCGACCCGCAGGATCATCAACTCGCGTAAATCGGCCGGCACCGAAGACTGATTGCGCACCGCGGTGAGCATCGCTTCCCAGCCACGTGCCAGGGGTGCGCTGTTGAGCAGGACTTGATAGAGCGGGGAGATGCGTCCGCGCTGCTGCATGATCGAGGCTTCGATTTCTGCGAGTTCGGGGCGGGTGCCCGCAGTGACCAGGGGAACACGAATCGTCATAACAGGGCTTCCTTGCTGTGAATGGGCTGGCGGGATTGCATGAGGCGGGATCGGTTCAATCGCAGCGTGCAGTCATGCCGCCGTCAACCACAATTTCGGTGCCGGTGATGAATTTGGCTTCATCGGAGGCGAGAAACAGCGCCGCATTCGCCGTATCACGCCCGTCGCCCATGAAGCCCAGCGGTATGCGTTTGCGGCGCGACGCCAGCAGTGCTTCGACATCGCCCCCCGAGCGCTGCTTGGCGAGGCGCGTCTCGACCATCGGCGTGTGCAATTGGCCCGGCACCACGCAGTTGACGCGAATGCCCTTGGGGGCGTACTGCACCGCGACCACCTTGGTGAGCTGCATCACTGCCGCCTTGGTCGCGGCATAGGCCACCTGCGCCGCACCGGTCCAGCGCAAGCCCGAGGTCGAGGCGATATTGATGATCACCCCGCTGCCCTGCGCTTCCATCAGCGGCAGCACATGCTTGCAGCCAAGGAACACGCTCTTGAGATTGAAGTCGATTTGCGCGTCCCACACTTCTTCAGCCATGTCGACCGGGCCGCCGGCCGCTGAGCCACCAATGTTGTTGACAAGGATATCGACGCGGCCAAACTGCTTGACGGCTGCGTCGATCATCGCTTTGACCTGCGCGCTGTCGGTAGCGTCGCATTGATGGGCGACCATCACGTCGGCCGCGGCAAGGCCTGCGTGACTGTTGCTGTTGCTGCGACCGCCCTCCGGTGAGCGCGCCTTGGCGATGATCTGCGCCGCGCGCTCCAATGTTTCCGCGAGCCGCTCGAGGTCACGATCCGCAGCGAGCACGCGTGCGCCCTCTTCCACAAAGCGCACCGCCATCGCGCGGCCATTGCCCCAGCCGGGGCCGACGCAGCCGGCACCGGTCACGATGGCGATCTTCCCTTCAAGCCTTCCCATAGCGTTTCATCCTCTTGTCACTGTGGTAACGCAGGTCAAATCGTCAGGTGCGACGCCGGCCCCGCGCGGCTCTTGCTGGTCTGGCGGAATGCGCTGACCCATTGCGAAAACTCCAGCCCGGTCGCTGCACGCAGCGCTACCGCACGCGCACGCAGCTCGCTCCACGCCACTTCCACGTCGGGCCCGGTGAGCGCAAACACAATCAGGTTGCCGCGTTCGGTAGCCGGCAGCAACAA
>JANNCZ010000687.1:0-2633 GCA_031387185.1 Burkholderiales bacterium | reverse complement strand
ATGTTGGCGAGGGCGCGCGTGATTTTGCGCGTAACAAAGGTTTCGCCACGGCGCGGGCTCTCGTGGTTGAACAGGATGCCGTTGCAGGCGTAGATGCCATAGGCTTCGCGGTAGTTGACGCAAATCCAGTAGGCATACAGTTTGGCCACCGCATACGGGCTGCGCGGATAAAACGGCGTGGTTTCGCGCTGCGGGGTTTCCTGCACCAAGCCATAGAGTTCGGACGTCGATGCCTGGTAAAACCGCGTTTTCTTCTCCAACCCGAGAATGCGGATCGACTCCAGCAGGCGCAAGGTGCCGATGCCATCGACATCGGCCGTGTATTCGGGGCTTTCAAAACTGACCGCAACATGGCTCTGCGCACCGAGGTTGGAAATTTCGTCGGGCTGGGTTTCCTGGACGATGCGCGTCAGATTGCTCGCGTCGGTCAGGTCGCCGTAGTGCAGGCGGAAGCGTGCGTTGTCGACATGCGGATCTTCGTAAATGTGATCCACGCGCTGGGTATTGAACAGGCTGGAACGCCGCTTGATGCCGTGCACCACGTAGCCCTTGTCGAGCAGGAACTCGGCGAGGTACGAGCCGTCCTGGCCGGTGATGCCGGTGATCAGGGCGACTTTGGGTGAGCTGCTGCTGCGTGCGCCGCTGCCGTCTGCCGTATTCGAATTCGAATTCGCATTAGCCATGACGAGGCAGGCCTCCGGCACCTGGGCAGTTTCCGGCGCGTACGTCCGGTGTGAGCAAGCATGCAAGACATTCAACAATATTGGTGCGCACTTTTATTCCTCGTTGGTTATTCCCGGTGCCCGGCCAGGAAATCGGCGTAGGCCTGGCGCAAGCCTGGCTCGAGAGCGATTTGCGGCCGCCAACCCAAGCGCGCAAGCAGGCTGCTGTCCAGCAATTTTCTGGGTGCGCCGTCCGGCTTGCTGTGGTCAAACGTGATCGCACCCTGGTAGCCGGTCACCTTGCCGATGAGATGGGCCAGCTCGCCGATGCTCACGTCGGTGCCGCAGCCTGCGTTGATGTGGCTATGCATCGGCTGCGTGTGGGCCTGATAGATGGCCGGATCCAAAGTCAACACATGCACCGCCGCCTCGGCCATGTCGTCGACATGCAAGAATTCGCGGCGCGGTAACCCGGTCCCCCAAATCGCCAACTGCGTGGCGCCACTGATCTTCGCGTCGTGGAAGCGGCGGATCAAGCCCGGAATCACGTGGCTGTTCTCCGGATGATAGTTGTCGCCGGGGCCATACAGATTGGTCGGCATCAGACTGCGATAGTCGACGCCGTGCGACGCGCCGTACTGGCGGTTATAGCTCTCGCACAGTTTGATGCCGGCAATTTTGGCGATGGCGTAGGGCTCATTGGTGGGTTCCAGCGTGCCGGTGAGCAAGGCCGATTCGGCCATCGGCTGCGGCGCCAGGCGCGGATAGATGCAGCTTGACCCAAGAAACATCAGGCGCTTGACGCCGCTGGCCCACGCTTCGTGGATCAAATTGGCTTCCACCATCAGGTTCTGGTAGATGAATTCGGCGGGAAGGCTGTTGTTGGCGTGGATGCCGCCCACCTTGGCTGCCGCCATCACCACCTGGGCGGGGCGTTCAGCCGCAAAAAAAGCGCGTACCGCCTGCTGGTCGGTCAGCTCCAGCTCGGCATGGGTGCGCAACGCCAGATTGGTCAAGCCGCGCCGTTGCAGCGCGCGCACGATGGCCGCGCCTGCCATGCCGCGGTGGCCGGCCACGTAAATCTTTTGCGCAGTACTCATGTGGGAACGCGCCCGTAGGTATCTTCAAATCGCACGATGTCGTCTTCCCCAAGGTAACTGCCTGACTGCACTTCGATGATTTCGAGATCGGTCTTGCCGGGATTTTCCAGCCGGTGCTTGACGCCCAGCGGAATATACGTGGACTGGTTCTCGGTCAGCAACAGTTCTTCCTCGCCGCGTGTCACGCGCGCGGTGCCACGCACCACTATCCAGTGCTCGGCACGGTGATGATGCAGTTGCAGGCTCAGCTTATGGCCCGGCTTGACGGTGATGCGCTTGACCTGATGGCGCGGGCCGGCATCGACCCCGTCGTAGAAGCCCCAGGGGCGCGCGACCTTGCGGTGTTGCACGGTTTGCGCTGAACCGTCGAGCCGCAGTTGCTGCACCACCTGCTTGACCTGCTCGGCATGGCTTTGGTGCGCTACCAGCAGCGCGTCCGGCGTATCGATGATGACGATATCCTGTAACCCCAGTGCCACGACGGGGCGCGCGGCGGACGCTGCGTCCTGAGCGCGGATGAACACATTGCGGCTGTCAAACGCATGGGCCTGGCCGACCAAGCGATTGCCGTCCGCGTCCGCCGGGGTCATCTCGGCGATGGCATTCCAGCTCCCGACATCACTCCAGGCCCCCGTAAACGGCACCACCGCGACACGGTCGTGCTTTTCGAGCACTGCATAGTCGATCGATTCGCTGCGGCATGCTTCAAGCGCTGGCTGGTGCAACAGCGTATGCCCAAAAGGGTGGGTCGCTTCGGCGCACGCCGCGCGGCAAGCCTGAAGAATATCGGGCGCATGCGTCTCCAGCGCTTCAAGCAGCGTTTGCGCCCGCACCAGAAAAATGCCTGCGTTCCACACATGGCCACCGGCCA
>JANNCZ010000641.1:0-4483 GCA_031387185.1 Burkholderiales bacterium | reverse complement strand
CTTGACGTAGCTACGATAGATCGGGATCAGGCTCTTGCGGGTTTCGATATGGGTGCCTGCAGGCACCTGCACCACGCTCTTGATTTGCCCCTTGTCCAGCATGCGCTTGATAGCGCCGTTGTCGGCTTCTTCGACCACCATCTTCTGCCAGCGCTCCGACCACCAGTCGCCGACCGCCTTCACCGTCTTTTGTTGTTCGGCCGAGAGCTTGCTCCAGGCACCCTGGTTCACGGTGATGTAGAAGGCCGCGACCGGGCCGTCGATCTTCAGGAAATACGGCGCCACCTCGTACATTTTCGAGGTCTCGATCGCCACTGCGGCAGTGAGCACGCCGTCGACAATGCCGCGCTGCGCGGCCGGATAGGTCTCGGCCCACACCACGAATGACGGCGCGGCACCCCACACCTTGAGGTACTCCGCCTCCAGCCCGCCGGCGGTGCGCACCTTCATGCCCTTGACATCGGCCAGCGACTTGACGGGGCTGCGCATCACGATGTTGCGCGGCGGATACGCGCCCACGCCGATCGGCTCGACACCCTGCTTGCGGAATGCCGCGGCGATGTCGGGCCAGGTGATGTCGCGCACCACCTTGCGCTCGGCGTCGTTCAAGGCCAGAAACGGCAGATCGCCCAACAACAGCGCCGGGGCGTCGCCGAAGGCCATGCTGCCGACCACTTCCGACATTTCAACCAGCCCCTTGCCGGTGACGCGCAAATGCTCGGGCGCCTTGTAGGGCAATTCACCCGCGGCATAGAAGCTCACCTCGACCTGGCCGTTGGTGCGCTTGGTGATCTCGGCGGCCAGTTCCTTGAAGCGGTCGATGAACGCATCCTGACCGGCCGGAATGATCGAGACGAACTTCCATTGTTGTTTTTGTTGCGCCTGTACCGTGGCGGCGGTGAACAACCCGGCCAGTCCCAAGGCAACGGCAGCGACTGCCGTGAATCGTTTCATGTTGACTCCTCCGTAGCTGGTGGCCTCGCCTCAAGATGGGCGAGACGTTGTGGGGCAAATCCTGGTGCGCATGGGAAAGTTACTCGCGTCGCGAACTTTGCGCAAGGCCGCCGTTGCGTGAATCCACCCGTGCGGTCGCGGTTTCAATGGACCTTGAGGATGACACGGCGTCGCTCCATGGATTGGGGTGTGTGTCAGGGCAATCCGTTGCGACCGTGCGCGCGGTAGGCCGGTCGCTCGGTCAGCAGATCGTAATAGGCGGTCAGCGACCGATACGCAGGTCGCGTGACATCCTTGAGCGAGAACCAGCGGTTCACCACCAGACCCAGCGGAATGTCGGCCAGGCTGAAGTCTCGGCCCAGCACATAGGGGCCATGGGTGGCGAGCGCTTCATCGAGCAGTTTCATCTGGGCTGTCAGATCGAGGCGGCCCTGGGCTACAAACCATTGGTTGTTCCAAGGCGGCTCCAGCAGCTGGCCGCCCAGGAAGGCCCCGCGCATCGAGTGCGTCACGTCGTAGGCCACCCAGTCCATCCAGGCCTCGATGCTCTGGCGCCGCCGCAGCTCGGTCGGGTACAAGCTGATGGCCTCATGCTTGGCAGCAAGGTAGCGCAGGATCGCATGCGACTCGCGCATCACGAAACCGTCATCGATCACACAGGGCACCTGGCCCGTGGGGTTCAACTTCAGGAACTCCGGCGTGTTGGTGGGCCGGAAGCCGCGACCATAGTCCTCGCGCTCGAACGGCACGCCGATCTCGTCGCACAGCCAGAGCACCTTGCGCACATTGAAAGAGTTGGCGCGCCCGAGAATTTTGAGCATCGGTGACTTCCTTGTTTTGCCAGTCTTTCCAAACCGGTGTTGTTATTCCGCCTTGATGCCGAAATCGCGCACGATCTTGGTGTAACGCTTGATGTCCTCGGCAACCAGTGCATCGAGTTGCTCGGGCGAGCCGCCGATGATGCGGCCGGCCTGGGATTCGACCCGCTCCTTGACCTGCGGCGACTTCAGTGCCTCCAGTGTGGCTTCATGCAGCAGCTTCACCACCGCGGCCGGTGTGGCCCTGGGTACAAACATGCCGATCCAGGTGTCCATGTCATAACCGGGAAAGCCGCTCTCGGCAATCGTCGGCACACTGGGCATCAGTGGCGAGCGCTCGGGTGAGGTGACCGCGATGGCCTTCAACTTGCCGCTGCGGATATGCGGCATCAGGCCGGCCGTGGTCGACAGGATGTAGGGCACCTGGCCGCCCACCACGTCGATGATGCCCGGGCCGGCGCCGCGATACGGCACATGGGTGAACTTGACCCCAGCCAATGACTCAAGATATGCGGCGGCCAAGTGCCCTGGCGAGCCGACACCGCCATTGGCCATCAGGCGCTTCTTGTTGGCATCCGCCGCTTCGAGCTTGAGAAACTGCTGCAGGGTGTTGGCTTCCGCGGTCGGATGCGCGGCCAGGGTCTGGCCGAGGGAGCCGATCAGGGTTACGCCGCGCAGGTCGCGCTCGGTGTCATACGGCAGCTTCGGGTAGAGCGCCTGGTTGATCGCGTGGGTGTTGACGTTGAAGCTCACGGTGTAGCCATCAGGAGCGGACTTGGCGACCGCTTCGGTGGCGACAATGCCGCCGGCACTCGGGCGGTTTTCGACCAGCACCGACTGCTTGAGGATCTCGCCCATGCGCGTATTGAGGGAGCGCGCAATCGCGTCGGTACCGCCGCCGGCGGCGAAGCCGATTACCAGCTTGATCGGCCCTTTGGCGGGGTAATCCTGCGCGCTGGCAAGCGATGCCGCCAGCACGGTCAGTGCAGCCAGACTTTTCAACAGTACTCGTGTCATGTTGTCTCCTCGTTGGATGAAGCGTGGTGTCAGCCGGCGTGACTGGTGCCATAGCCGCCATCGGCCTGCGGCTCGACAAAATGCATGAGCAGGCCGCCGCCAAAATTGGACGGATGCACAAACCCGATTTTCGAGCCGCGCCCGCCGGGACGCCCGGCCAGATCGATCATGCGCCAACCGTCTTTGGCCAGCCTGGGCAGGATGGCGTCGATGTTGCGCGTGGCAAAAGCAACGTGGGCTAGACCCGGGCCGCGCCGCGCCACGTATTTGGCAATGGCACTCTGGTCGCCCTTGGTGTTGCCTTGTTCTTCGCCCAATTGTTCCTTGGGTTTCATCGACGGATCAAAATCCATCAACAGTTCCAGCTCGCAATCGCCGACGGTGATGAACACATCGCGCAGGCCGCCAAGAATCTGCGGCGGGCGCGCGTGATAGACCGCACCGTATTTGTCGGAAATGAAACTCTCGGTGACGTTGCGGATTTCGATGTCGGTCTGCGTGCTTTGAATCGGACAGCCGAGATTGCCGGTGAAGACGCGCACCGTGGCGTCGTTGTCATTGGTCGCGATGCCGAGGTGATCGATCTTGTAGGCCGGCCCGGCGTTCACCGGAATCGGCAGTGGCTCGACGAAGCGGGTGCGGATGCCGACGGTCGCGGCTTGGTCAATGGCGACGAAGCGTTTGCCGTTCAACCCGGCACCGCTAGCCGTCACAGGCAGGCCGTGCCTGGTCGCCGTGGCCGCAGGGTCTGGCGCTGCCAAGGCCATGTGATGCACACCCGCAAAGCGCGGCTCGTCCAGATACGGGTCATCGACCTCAAACACTGCCAGGGCCGACTGGCCGATGCCGAAGAAAGGAATCGCACGTCCCTGCAGCGTGACATCGGTGCGTGCGAGGCCGAGTGACTCGCCGAGGAAACGGCACACCGGCTCCACGTTACGCGCCGCCAGGGCCAGGTAGTTCAATGCATAGCCGGCCATGATCAGAGTTCCTCGCGTTGAACAAAATGCACCAACACTCCACCCAAGGCAGCAGGGTGCAGGAAGCCGATGCGGGCGCGGCGCGAACCGGGGCGCCCTTTCAAATCGATCAGGCGGTACCCCGCTTTGCCCAGGCGGCCCAGCGTGGCGTCGATATCCGGTGTCTTCAAGGCCAGATGATGCAGACTGGCGCCACGCGCCGCAATGTGACGCGCAATGGCGCTGCGGTCGGCACGCGTATCGCCCGCCGCGTCGTGCCGTGCGGCGTCGGCACCCACATCCACCGTCAGGTCTTGCAAAAACTCCAGTTCGCAATCGCCCACCGTGATGAAGGTGACGCGCATGCTGCCCACCAGCCGCGACGGCCGGGTGTGGAAAATAGTGCGATGGGTGTCCGAGGTGAAGTTTTCGGAAATCGTTTCGACTTCGCTGTCGGTCTGCTGGCTCTCATAGACGCAACCAAGCTTGTCGATGAAGGTCGCGCGCGCCGCCTTGTTGTCGCTTGAAGCCACGCCGATATGGTCGATGCGCTCGACGACGTCAGAGCCAGCCCGAGCCAGCCCGAGCGGCTCGGTGAAGCGCACCCGTACGCCGCTGGTCGCGTCCGGTGCCAAACTGATTTGCGCTTTGCCATCGAGCCCCTTGGACAGATGGCCTGCTGCCGGCAGGCCCGCGGCGCGTGCAGCAGCTTCCGGGTCTGACGCACTCAGGCCG
>JANNCZ010000597.1:0-5869 GCA_031387185.1 Burkholderiales bacterium | reverse complement strand
GCGCGGCAATCAGCTTCTGCATTTGCGGGCTGACGGTGTCCGGCACCGGTATTTTTTTGGCCGGCAGATCGCGCGTGTCTTGGGCGGTCGCGCCAAGGGAACACAGCGTCAGGATGGCTGCGGTGGCGGCGCGCCACATTGAGTTGCCAAGCGAGTTGCCAATCGATTGGCCAAGCGTGGTGGGCGAAAGTGCGGAAGCGTCGGGATGCATGATGATTGGCCTTTGGTGAGATTGGGTGTGTGAGTATTGGGGGCGGCAACGGTGGCATTGTGCCGGGGGGATTGGATTTTTGATGAAGAGCGGCATGGCCTGCTCGATTGTCATGGCGCCAACGCAGATCTGTGCGGCGAGCGCAGCGAGTCCGAACCAGCGCCGGGTTAGCGGTCATTTCGCACCGACCGTTACTTTGCGATACGACAAGCCATCAAGCGTGCGCGATGGCCCGCCGCAAAGCAGTGCCCGGCATTTGCCACCTAGATCGGAAATTCTTGCGATGCCATTAGCGAACGTGACAGAAAGCCGGCAAGCCGGTGCGAGAGGTGTGCCAGTAGGTTTGAGCACGAGTCTTTGCTTTGACCAAACCCCCGTGCCATTGAACGAGCATGCTTCCATATAGCCGTAGTGAAACCCAAAGGAAACGCTCGTCGCACTTGACGTGGGCGCTGCGGGGGACAACTGTTCGATAGTTTGTTCATTGATTTCGAGGCGGTCATCGAATACGAGATCGCAACTAACCGGCCCGTCTGCGGATCCTGGACCGCCACAAACTCGCGACGGGCGCTCGTAGATACCGTAGATCGAAGCAGGGGGTGCTGCTGAACAAACTGATGCGGCTGCCGCTAAAAGCAGAGTGGAGCCTCGTTGCGCGGGTGTCATGGCCATATGACCGCTAACGTGGAAGTGAGGGGCGCGCAGCCGATAGGCGAGGCGTCCCCTCGAATGCAGGGATAGCCCTCATTCGAGGTCTCCGTGAGAGTAGTAACCATCGAGGTCGATGTTCTCCATTCGTAACGGCATCACGTCATCAATGAGCCGACGGTAAAAGGCAAGAAGGGCATCCTTAGCTAGAGGCTGAACGGTTAGGGTCGTTTCCTTGAGCGAGGGAAGTCGGACGTGTGAACCATCGACCACGGGCATAAGCTGTGAGCGAAGCAATACGCCTTTCCTCAGCACGCAAATAGCATCAGGAGAAACGCCACCATCCTTTCTTTCGTTTGCTTCTGTTGTGATCGTTTGAGAGAGGGTCTCAAGCGATGCTCCGTCATATGCAAAGATGTACGTCAAGATTGGGTTGGGTTTCGGAAGGCGCATCTCGACCGACCCTTTTCGATAAGCCTGGACTCCATTTCGCACAAGGCGAATAGTCTGGGAAATGGCTTCGATTGTGGTCTTAAGCTCCTCGACACTAAGGTAGCTCTTCACCTCGACCGTGGCGACCACGCTTTCCGCGATAAGCAGAGCATCGGTACTAGAACCAACATCAACTAGCGGTAGCCGTGTGTCCACCAGCACGCAATCTTGCTGCTTCGACTTGGCGCCAGTAGCGTCCAGAATCACACCGGATCGGATCTCAAGATTTCGGGGCAGGTGGGGGCGAAGAAATTGCTGGACTAGGACTTCGCGTAACCGGCCCGTTGTGCTCGCGTGACCGGTTCCACCAGCTACTTCGGCCGCAGCAGCAAGTGCGTTCGCAATTCGGCGAAATTGGAGCTTGATCTCTACGGCGCTCATGATGGCTAACGTGAAGTCCCCGATCTATTCGTCGGAATTAAAAACGCCATGCCGTCGCACAGTCTGGCATAGCGCAGCTCAAGTCGTTGATTGACAGAGAAATTCAAAATAAAAATTCGCTAAAACGCGACCTATAGCCAAAATCAAAAGCGACACCGCAAGCGAGATGGATCAACTCTGATTGTCGCGCTTGGTAGCGCACCGGTCAATCGCATTGGCGCACTTTTTGATGTAATAGCACGTTGAAAACCGTTGGTGCAAGCCATTGAGCGGCGATATATGTCGATTCATCCGCTCACACCAACGGTTTCAGGGCATCACTACCGCCGCACGCGCGCCACGATGCGCGCGCCGCCGAGCTTGCCTGCCGTGAACAGGCCGACAAAAAAGCTGTAGGTGTGATCCCATGCGTCGAAGTGTGCTGCGCCGAATTTGGCGACGGTGGTGTCGCGCAGCGAGCGGTACATGGCGAGGCGCTTGACGAGTACGTCGCGCCAGGGTGCGGATAAATCTTCGTGTGAGGTGATGGTGCAGCCCTGCTCATGCAAGAGGTCGAGGTAGCGTTGTGCGCTGGCGATGCCGGGTGCGTGCATTTCGGCGGCGAGGCGGGCTTCTTGGTTGGCGCTCAAGGGGGCGAGCAGCACGGCGTCGGTGAAGGCGATCACGCCGCCGGGCTTGGCGACGCGCACGGCTTCGCGGATGACTGCTGCTTTGTCGGGGATGTGCAGCCAGGCTTCCTGGCTCATCACCACGTCAAACGTGGCTGCGGGCAGGGGCAGGGTGGTGGCGTCGCCTTGTTTGAAATCGACGAGGTGGTCTAACTTTACGCGCTGGGTTAAGCGCTGTGCGGCGTCGACGCGGCTTTGGGTGAAGTCGATGCCGGTGACACGGCAGCCGATGCGGTGCGCGATCCAGCGCGCCGGGCCGCCCATGCCGCTGCAAATGTCGAGGACGTGATGTTCTGGTTTGATGCCGGCACGCTCGGCGAGGGCATCGACCACTTCGATGCCGCCGTAGTGATCCTGATCGAAATCCTTGAGCGTGTCTTCGGTCAGCGCGTTGAGGTCATCGCCGCGTGCAGTGAGCTTGGCGAGGATTTCGTCTTCGTTGATCGGGTGGGTGTCGTAAAAATGGATGACACCGCTTTTTTGGGAGTCGCTCATGTGCGGTGGGCGGCGTGCGCCGCAGTGAGATCCGGAAGGGGGCCGAGGCCGTGCCCGGCGCGTGCGCGCAGGCATTTGTCGTCTCCGGGCATCAGTTCGTGGCAGGGGGAAGGGCGCGTGGCATAGACCGAGCAAGCCACCTTTTCGCCGATGCTTCCAGACAAGGCAATGCAGCGGGGCGGCTTGCTGTGGGTGCCGGTCATGCATGCGAATGTGGGGCTGATCTGCAAGGTCAGCGCGGGCGGCAGGCGCTCTGCCTCGGCCCAATAAAACGATACGCGGTAGGTCGCACAGCACGCGCCGCACTGCTGGCATGCTCCGGCGTGCGCATCGTTTTTGGTATCCGGCTGCACCTGCGCAGGGTTGCGAAGCGCGACCGCGTGCAATGGTTCAGGTAATGCCATGACGCTTGGCCAAGGCGCGCACGGCCTGCGCGTAGCAGGCCATCGGCGGGCGCACGATGCCGGCGCCGATCTGGCCGATGCCGGCCTCCTTGTGCGCGATGCCGGTGGTGACCACCGGGCGAATGCCGGTATCGACAATCTTGCGGATGTCCATGCCGGTGGGCGCGCCGTCAAATTCGAGATTGGGCAGCGAGAGTGCCGGGTTGCGCGTGGTGGTGATGTGATACATCAGGCGCGAATAGGCAGTCGCATCGGCGACCGAGCCGCCCACCAGCAAGGTGAGTGCAGGCGAGGCGGCGAGTGACATGCCGCCGTAGCCGGCGGTCTCGCAAATCGCCGAGTCACCGAGATCCGGGTTGGCGTCTTCCTGTTTGAAGCCGGGGAAGAACAAGCCCACCGGCAAATCGGATGGGGCTTCGAACCACTCTTTGCCCAAGCCCGAGACGCGAATCGCGGTGGTGGTGCCGTTGCGTGCGGTGGCGGTGACCACGCTCGAATGCTCGATGCCGTGCGCCGCGTCCATGATTGCCTTGGAGGCGACCATCGACAGGTTGAGGAAGAACTGCGAGGTGTTGGAGATGAATTCGAGCGTCTCCTTCACATGCGCTTGCGGCGCATCGGTGGCGGACAGCGATGTGGCCATCTGCATGAAATAGAGGGCGGTGGCGGCGGCATTGCGCGAGTGCACTTCGTCGCCCATCAACAGCGCCTGCGCCTGGATCGATTTGAGATCAACGCCTTCCTGCCGGCTGTTGACCGAGGCGAGGGTCGCGGCCTTGAGCGTGGGTGCGAGCACGCGCTCGAACCACTTGAGGCGTGTCAGCACGTCGGGGCTGTTGGCACCAAAACGTAGGCACTTGCCGATGCCTTCGTTGAGGTTCGTATAAGCGAGGTTGCCATGCGTGCTATTCCTGACGACGAACACCGGCATCGATGGCGAAATGATGCCGGTCATCGGGCCGACCGCCCTGAAGTCATGGCATTGCGCGAAGGTGATGTCGCCGCGTGCGAGCATGGAGCGTGCGGCGTCGGGTGTGGCGGCCCAGCCTTCGTAGAGCGCCGCGCCGATCATCGCGCCGTGCATCGGGCCGCACATGTCGGGCCAGGCCACCGGCGCACCGGCGTGCAGCAGGATGCGCTGTGTTTTCATCTCGGGCCACAGGCTGTCGGCGCGCAGGGCGACATCGACCAGCATCGGGCGTGCGGCGATGATTTTTTTGCAGGCGAGTTGGTTGGCAGCGTCAATCTTCGAGCCGATGGACTGCGGGTCAGTGATGTCCCCCATCAACTGGGCGAGTTGCCAGGCAAGTGCGGGGTCGGCGTCACCTGGCGGTTGCCAGTCGAGTTGCTGGGCGCGACCGCCATTGGCGGTGACGCTCTCGACAAAACTGTCGAGGCCGGTGTTGATGACATGCGGAGCAGAGGCGAGAAGCGTAGACATGATGGCGTCAGAGGTACGGGTGAAGGTGTTGCGTGCGTGAATGCGGCGTATCGACAAGCGGCGCCGGCATCAGCGCAACGGCCGTGCCGCGCAGGGCCGCCATGAAACCGGCCAGCATGTCCCAGCCGGAGGATGCGCCGATGGACACGAGTGCGTTTGCGTGGGTGAACGCAGCATCGGCATCGCCGCGCGTGACGGCTGTAGCGAAATCGTGCAGAGCCGCGTAGCTCCGGCCGTGCGCGAGATCGGCGAGCAACGTGGCGCTGATGACATGGGTGCGTGATGCGGCGTGCGTGACGAGTTGTGAGGCGGCTTGCTGCCAAAGGCTGGCATGCCAGGCGCCATCGCACGGTTGATGCACGGCACCGGACGCTGCGGTCTTTGCACCGGTCCACCGCAACGCAAACAGCGCGCCGCCCACGAAATCATCGCCGGAGGGCGTGAGGCCGCTGCCCACACCGAGCAGACGTTGCGCGTGTTGGACAAACGCGACGGCGTCATCGGCGGCACAAGCATCCGCCAGCGCGTGCACTGCATCGACACGGTAGCTAAGCGGAAACGGCGGGTTTTGGCCTATCAACACACTGGCGAAGCCGCGTGGAATGGAAATATTGACCAGGCCAACAATGGCTCTGCAAGCGGTTGTACGGGCATCATCGATTGAAAAGGCGCATCCACCAACGGTTTCCACGGCATCGCAAAGTGAGATTTCCGTGTCATCACCCACTTCAAGCACTTCCCAAGCAGCGCCACCATCAATCAGCACGGTGCGTGGATGATCCGGCCCGGTCTCGCTGATCCACACCAGTTCATCGCCCGCCATCCGAAATGGCGTCGCCTCGAAACCTGGCACGGCACGGGGGATGCCACCGCAGGCGACGAGGGCCGCGCGAGCCAGCGCTCCGCAGCGGCGCACGCGCGCCGTGGACGGCGCGGTGACAGCTGCGGCGCTGAATAGTAGTGCGGCATTGCGCATCACGCAACGCTCCCGTCACGCGTGATGCGGGTGCCGGCGCGGCCTTCGACCGCTTCGAAGGTTTGCTCCAGCGAGGTGATGACGACCGCCCCATCAAAGTGTTCGAGATACTGGATCGCCGCCATGATCTTCGGCCCCATGCTGCCGGGCGGG
>JANNCZ010000572.1:0-3613 GCA_031387185.1 Burkholderiales bacterium | reverse complement strand
CCGCACAGCGGGCCGGCCAGCACTTTGGAGAGGTCGAGGACGCGGATGCCTTTGAGTGGTTGCATGGTGTTGTGCTTTCAATGTTGCGAGACACTGGTCACGCGCTTTGGTCACGCGCTGGTCACTGCGGCTCGATCCCCGCCGCCTTGATGAGCGCTTCCCATTTCGGAATCTCGCTCTTGATCAGTTGCGCGATTTCTGCCGACGGCAGCGCCAGCACTTCGGTGGTCAGCGTGGCGAAGCGTGCCTTGACTTCTGGCCTGGCGAGAGCCGCGCGAACCGCGCGGTCGAGACGTTCGACCACTGCCGGTGGCGTGCCGGCCGGCGCGGCTACCGTGATCAAGGTTTCCAAAGTCATACCGGGCAGGGTTTCTGAGAGCAGCGGCACATTGGGCGCGGCGCTGCTGCGCGTGCGCGCCGAGATCGCGAGAGCGCGCAGGCGGCCGGTGTTCAACTGCACCACGCCGTTGCCGATGTCAACGACGGCAGACTCGACCTGACCACCCACGAGGTCGGTCAGCGCCTGCGGCGTGCCGCGGTAGCTGATGGGCGTGAGGTTCGCACGGGTCGCGCTGGTGAACATGGCGAGCATCATCTGCGCGCTGGGTGAGCCGTAGCCGGCGGTGACGCCATCGCGCTGCGTCTTCGAGGCCTGCACCAGCTCCGCCATCGATCTGACCGGCGAAGACTCCTTGACCATGAACATCATCGAGGTCGAACCGACGCCCGCGACCACGGTGAAATCCTTGACCGGGTCATACGGCACGTTCTTGTACAGGCTGGGGCCGACATACATGGTCGAGGACGCCATCAGCAGCGTGTAGCCATCCGGCTTGCTGCGCGCGACAAACGCGCCGGCGATCACGCCTTGCGCGCCGGCGCGGTTATCGACCAGCACGGTTTGGCCCAGGCTTTCCTGCATGGCCGCGGCAATCGGCCGCGTCACGCCATCGGTGATCGAGCCGGCCGGGAAGGGCACCACCAAGGTGATTGGCCGTGCGGGGAACTCCTGCGCACGCAAAGCGGGGGCGGCGGCGCACAGCGATGCCACCGCCAGCCAGACGATGATTCGATACGGTGACCGGGTGTGTGTCATGCAGGTTCCTTCGACAGGTGCCGTGAGAAGAATGTTGGTGATCGCGTCAAGCGCGCCCACGCCAGAGGGAATTCTAAACGGGGCTTGACTCCCGATCTCTGTGCGACCATGGCGCTTGCGCGTTCAACTTACTGTGCGCTCTTTCATCCTTGCTCTATTCCCAAGCCATCGCCTCGCGCCACTCGCCATGAGATCCCATCTGCTGCGCCTTTACACCGACACCCCTGCCGCTGGCCACGGCGTGACACCACTGTTGCCCTTGCCGCGCGCAATCTACGTCGTCTCCGGCAGCGCCATCGTGCGTGCCGCAGGACAAGCCGCATCACTTGAACCCAACAGCGCATGGTGCGGGAGTGTGGCACCCACAGTCATTGCCGGAAAAAGTGGTGCGCGCCTGTTGCGCTGGGAGTTGGTGGGCAAGGCTGCCGCAGCCGCACAAACAAGCGAAACCCCCACTTCGACGCTCACGCTCGAACACGACATCACGCTTGATCCCGCATCCGAATACCTGATGCGCTGCGACCGCGTCGGCTTTCCGGCGGGCGGCGAGGCGCTCACGCACGTGCACCAAGGCCCCGGCATTCGCTGCCTGTTGGCAGGGGCGATTCGCATCGACAGCGAGGGCGCGTCGCACGCTTATGCGCCGGGTGAAGCGTGGTTCGAGGCCGGCCCGCAACCCGTGTATGCTGCCGCCTCCCGCGAAGCCGCCACCGCCTTCGTGCGCGTGATGATCCTGCCGCGCAGTTGTTACGGCAAAAGCTCGATCCGCTATGTGCGGCCCGAAGATGCGGATAAACCCAAGACCCAGACCTATCAAATCTTTGCAGACGAATTCATCACACCATGACCGAAGCCCTCAAGCCGCGCAGCGGCGGCGAAATCCTCGTTGATCAACTCAAAATTCACGGCGTGCGCCACGCGTTCTGCGTGCCGGGCGAGTCCTATCTCGCGGTGCTCGACGCGCTCTACGGCGCGCGCGACACAATTGAACTGATCGTCGCGCGCCAGGACGGCGGCGCCGGCTTCATGGCCGGCGCTTACGGCAAGATGACCGGCAAGCCCGGCATCTGTTTCGTCACGCGCGGTCCCGGCGCCACCAACGCGAGCATCGCCGTACACACCGCGTTTCAGGATTCCGACCCGATGATTTTGTTCGTCGGGCAGGTGGCGAGCGATCAGGTCGAGCGCGAAGCGTTTCAGGAAATGGACTACCGGCGCATGTTCGGCCAGATGGCCAAATGGGTCGCGCAGATCGACCGCGCTGACCGCATTCCCGAATATGTGAGCCACGCGTTTCACACTGCCGTGTCGGGCCGCCCCGGCCCGGTGGTGCTCGCGCTGCCGGAAGACATGCTGACTTCGATGGCCAGTGTGATGGACGCCGGGCCGTTCAAAACCGTGCAGGCCTCACCCGCCGCTGCCGACATGGAATGGCTGAAAACATTGGTGGAAGCGGCTCACAGGCCGATGGTCATTCTCGGCGGCACGGGCTGGACGTCTCAGGGCATTGGTGATTTGCGCGCCTTTATCGAAAATTTTGATCTGCCGGCCGGCTGCTCATTCCGTTTTCAAGACCTCTTTGATAATCGCCTGCCCAACTACGTGGGCGATGTCGGCATCGGCATCAACCCGTTGCTGGCTGCGCGCGTCAAGGACGCCGACTTGATCCTCGCCATCGGCGCGCGTCTGGGCGAGATGACCACTTCGGGCTACACCCTGCTCACGCCGCCGGTCACGCAGCAAAAACTGATTCACGTACACAACGACCCGAACGAGTTGGGGCGCGTGTATCAGGGCGAACTCCTGATCGCCTCGGGCATGAACCAGTTCGCCGCGTGCGCCCGCGCCTTGGGCAAACCCGCTGCGGTGCAATACGCCGCGCGCACCAGCGCGGCACGCGCCGAATACGAGACCTGGCAATCGACTGCCTACAAGGGCATGCCGGGCAAGGTGGAGTTGCGCGACATCATCCGCATCATGGAAGACACCTTGCCCGAAGATACCGTCTACACCAACGGCGCGGGCAATTTCTCCGGCTGGCTGCACCGCTTTCACCGCTACACCACGCACCGCACCCAGCTCGCACCGACTGCTGGCTCGATGGGCTACGGCGTACCGGCCGCGATTGCCGCCAAGACCTCGGATCGTACCCGCACGGTGGTCTCGTTCAACGGCGACGGCTGCTACATGATGAACGGGCAAGAGCTTGCCACCGCAGTGCATCACCAGCTCAACGTGATTTTCATCATCGTCAACAACGGCATCTACGGCACTATCCGCATGCACCAGGAGCGCGACTACCCGGAGCGCGTACATGGCACCTCGTTCACCAATCCGGATTTCGCCGCCCTCGCACGCGCCTATGGCGCGCATGGCGAGACGGTGACCGAGACTGCGCAATTTGCCGGCGCGCTCAAACGCAGTGTCGCAAGCGGATTGCCTTCGGTGATTGAAGTCGTGATCGATCCGAACGCGATCACCACACAGACCACCATCAGCGCCCTGCGCGAGAAGGCG
>JANNCZ010000566.1:0-2126 GCA_031387185.1 Burkholderiales bacterium | reverse complement strand
GTCCCCGTGCCCGGCACCGCACCCAATGCGGCCCCGGCAGATGCGGGACACAATGCGTTCACCGCTTGCAGGCCGAATCCGGCCACCTTGTCGTGCACGAGGTAGCAGCGCACCATGCCTTCGGGCAAGCGCGTTTGATAGGCCTGATTGATCATGCGGCCACCGTTCTCAAAGTAGAGCTCGCACCGTGCAAGGAACGTATCGAGCAGCATCGTTTCATCCACACTGCCGCGCTGCGCGTGGCGCACGCGCACGCTCATCTGCGCCGCTGGCGAAGTGGCCGACGCGGCCGCCGGCTCAACCTTCCACACACCATTGCCGCCGTTGCCGCGATATTGCTTGAGCACGCGCGCCTTGCCCGCTGCCAGTTGCGCTCTGAGGGTGTGCCGTAACGCATCCACGGTCATGTGCTGCTGCGTGTCTTCGACGCCCCAGCCCATATGGCGCGTCTGCACCAGGACTTCTTTGGTGCCGAGCTTGAGGATCACATCCGGATGCGTACTCACGTAGATGCCGGCAGCGGCGACTTCGCGCAGCAGGGCATCGAGCTGGGTGCGGTCGCGTCCGCCCTCGATCGGGTTCACCCACACCAGCACGCCATCCATCTGCATCAGTTGCGCGCGCACCTCGCCGCAAAAATCATCGTGATACACAGCGGGTTGCACCGCAACGCCAAGCGCAGAAAACGCCTCAAATAGTTTCGGGAAGCGGCTGTTTTGCGGCGTTGCCGTTTGACGCGCACTGCGATCACCGGCATAGACCAGTGCCAGACGGCTGGGAGTTAGAGGGTTGCTCATTGCGAATTCTCCAGAGTGGATTGCAAGAAACGGCTGCACTGCACAGCATGCAGGGTAGCCTGATTGAGTGCGGTAAGTGCCATGTGACGTACGCTGTTGCCAGCGTTATCCGCGCGACCAACGGAGGCGCGCTGGCCGCCTTTTCTTGCGGCAGGAGTGATGAAGGTACGCATGGCTCAACCCGCCTTCAACGTTGCAGTAACCGGGTCAGGCGTGCGCAGCATGAGCCACACGCCGAGCACACCGTAGACCACAAAGCCCGCCGCGATGGCGAGAACATGCCGGCCGCGCCCGCGTCGAGCCCCTTGATCGCCGCCACCCACGCGACTTTCACCAAAGTGCGCATGCCTGCACTTCCAATTTTTGCTTGCCGCCAGCGCTCACGGGGCGGCCGGTGGCGGCACTGCGAACGTTTTTGTCGGCCCTCCCGCCGCTTTCCAGCCGCAATGCCCGCCCTGCATGTAGCTGGCGTCAAACCCGGCATTGCGCAGCGTCAGCGTGGCGCCGCACCCGATGTGGAAACCATAGACACAAAAGACCACTACCGGGACGTCCTTTGACAACTCACCGATCCACTCCTCCACACGCTCCGGATCGCGCCAGGTCGCGCCGTCGGCGATGTCCTGGGTGCGCGCCACGAAGTGCCTGGGCCGCACATCGATGAACTGTAGCGTTTCGCCCGCATCAAACATTTTGCGCACCGCATCGACAGCGACGCCGGGCACGGCATCAAACTCCGGCTGCACGAGCGGACGCGGGGGCGCAACCTTCAGTGCATCCGCATAGCGCCCGCCCACGGCGCCCCAATCGGTATTGCGCATGAACGCGTCCACGTAGGCTGTTGCGTTCGCGCCAAAGTCGATGTGATAGGCGTGCTCGTACATGTCGAGCGCGAGTACCGGAATGCCGCCGGCCACTGCCTGACTGTGTTCCGATGCATATTGATTGATCAAGCGCCCGTGGCCCGGCAAGTAAACCAGCAATACCCAGCCCGAACCGCCGCCGAGCGCGTGACCCATTGCCATGAATTGGCTGCGCCAGCGCTCCACTGAACCGAAGTCCTTTGCCAGCGCTTCGGCAAGCACCGGCGTTGGCTGGCCATCGCCGCCGAGGCTGGCGAAGTAGAGTTCGTGCAGCGTGGTCGAGTTGAGCGCGGCCAGTTCCTCGCGTTTGAGGCCATTGACCACGTAGCCTGGGGCAGTGGCGAAGTCGAGTTTCTCCAACTGTTCCGTGATGGCATTCAGACGCCGCAGCGCCCCGCCATAGTTGTTCTCGTAGTGGCTCTCGATCAGCTTCAGTGACAAGCCGTTGAGCAAGTAGGGCCGGCAA
>JANNCZ010000549.1:0-3663 GCA_031387185.1 Burkholderiales bacterium | reverse complement strand
GGCTGCCGAGGAAGTCGCCGAATTGATCCGCAACAAAATCATCGGCCCGCTTACCGGCTTTCGCAGCAAGATGGGCCGCCCGTTTGCCGCGTCCCTCAAGCTCAGCGACGAAGGCCGCGCCGAGTTCGATTTCGGCCAGCTCGATGACGATGCCGAAGTGCCCGATTTTTCGGCGCAAGAGAGTGTCGGTGCCTGCCCCAAATGTGCTGCCCGGGTCTACGAGCATGGCTCGGGCTACATTTGCGAGAAGGCCATCGGCGCCGCGCGCACCTGCGATTTCCGCTCGGGGCGCATCATCCTGCAGCAGGAAATTTCGCGCGAACAAATGGGCAAGCTGCTCTCGGGCGGGCGCACCGACCTGCTCACCGATTTCGTCTCGAACCGCAGTCGACGCAAGTTCAAGGCTTTCCTCGTCAAGCAGCCTGATGGCAAGGTAGGCTTCGAATTCATGCAGCGCGCGGTCAAGCCGGGCGAGGAAGCCGGTGGAGCGACAGCGAAGCCCGCAGCCGCAAGGTCGACTGCGGCCAGAAAAGCGGCGGCAGCAAAAGCCGAATCCGAAGAGCCGGCTACCGCGAAGTCGCCAGCCAAGAAAGCGGTTGCCGAAAAACCGGCAGCAAAGAAGGCGGCTGTCAAAGCCGCAGCCAAAAAAGCGCCCGCGAAAAAGGCCGCCAAGAAAGCAGCAAGCAAAGCGGCAGCCTAAGCATCGTCGCGCTGGCGCTGCCTGTTAGCGTAAACTTCCGGCCCTTCTGTCATTAAAGAGCCGGAGTCTTCCATGCAACGCCGCCATCTCCTCGCCGCCGCACTTATCGCCGCCTGCACCGTGCTGGGCAGCAGCGCACCCGCCGTGCTCGCCCAAGCTTGGCCTTCCAAACCAATCCGCCTGATCGTCCCGTTCGCACCGGGCGGCACCACGGACATCGTCGCGCGTATCACCGGCGACAAGCTCGGTCGTGAACTCGGCCAGCCGGTCATTATCGAGAACCGCGCGGGCGGCGGCGGCACTGTCGGCGCGGACTACGTTGCCAAATCACCAGGCGACGGTTACATCCTCGGTGTCGCCACGGTCTCCACGATTGGCACCAATCCGGCCACCAATCCGAAGATGCCCTACGACTCGCTCAAGGACTTCGCCTTCATCACCAACCTCGTCAACGTGCCCAACGTGATGACGGTGAACCCGACCAAGCTGCCGGTGAAGGACATGAAAGAATTCATCGCGCTGGTCAAGAAATCACCCGGCAAATATTCCTACGCATCAAGCGGCTCGGGCGGCATCTCGCATCTCGATGGCGAGTTGTTCAAAGCGCTCACCGGCACCTTCATCGTCCACATCCCCTATCGCGGCTCCGGCCCCGCGCTGACCGATACGGTCGCGGGGCAGGTCGATGCGCAACTAGATAACCTGCCTTCTAGCCTGCCGTTCATCAAGGGCGGCAAGCTGCGCGCCCTGGCGGTCATGTCAGACAAGCGGGTCGAGTCCCTGCCCGACGTGCCGACCTTTGCCGAAGTGGGCCTGAAGGACGCCAACAACATGGCTTGGTACGGCCTGGTTGGCCCGGCGTCGCTGTCAAAAGATATCGTCGCCAAAGTTAACGCCGCCGCTGTGAAGACGCTCGCTGATCCGGATGTGAAAAAGCGCCTCGCCGAAGGCGGCTCGATTACCGATGGCGGCACGCCCGAACAGTTTTTCCAGAAGGGCCAGCGCGAGCTGGCACTGCGGCGCGATATTGTGAAGAAGCAGAAGATCGTTCTGGAGTAATGACGCAGACCAAACGGTCGCGCTGCTTCTGGGTCGGGGAAGTGCCACGCCCCTCACAAAAAAGCGCCGGCTAATTGCCGGCGTTTTTCATCGCACGTCAGTCACCGGCGCATCAGTCGCTCACGCAGTCCGGCTGCCATTGGCCGCGATGCTGTCGGCAATTCGCGCAATCAATCCCGGCGGCAGATCGTGACCCATGCCCTCAATGATTTCCAACTGCGCGCCGGCAATTTTTCCGGCGAGATCGACGCCGCAAGCCACCGGCACCAGCGGATCAGCGCGGCCATGCAGTACCAGTGTTGGCACGGCCAGGTTGCGCAGCAATGTTGTGCGATCACCTGACGCCGCAACCGCCACCAGTTGGCGCATCACGCCCTGCGGGTAATAGCTGCGGCGCACGCCACGCCCGACGCGTTCACGCAACGCCGCGTCATCGACCGGATAGCCGGGGCTGCCGATCACACGCCAGATCGCTACCGCATGATCGATGCGGCTCTCGACATCATGTGGATCGCGCGGGCGCGAGAGCAATGCACGCCGCGCACTGGCCGTTGGCCCCGCCAGAAGGCGCGCGCCGCTGCTGGTCATGATGAGGGCGAGCGAGCGCACCCGTTGCGGCGCGAGAGCGGCAAGCTCTTGCGCGATCATGCCGCCCATCGACACGCCCACGACATCGCACTGATCGATATGCAAGGCATCGAGCAGGCCAATGGCATCGTGCGCCATGTCGGCCAGGAGATAGGATGAGCGCACCGGCAGGCCGAGCGCGTTCATCATGCCTGCGACCAGCAAGTTGGGCACGCCCGCTGCGTCCATCTTTGACGACAGGCCAACGTCGCGGTTGTCGAAGGTGATGGGCCGGAAACCTTTGGCCACCAAGGCTTTCAGGAGATCATCGGGCCAAGCCGTGAGCTGCATGCCGAGGCCCATGATGAGCAGCAGAGGGCGGCCTGACGCCGCGCCATGCACTTCGCATTCGAGTTCGATGCCGTTGGCGGCAACGCGCATCAGGACGAGCTTCGGGGTACAGCGGAACCGCTTGAGCGAGATCGCGTGGCTGACGCCGGCGCAGCGTCCGCTGTTTGCCCGGTTTTGAAAAACCATTTGCGCGCGCCGTCCGCCGCAAACGGTTGCCACTCGCCTTCGGGTTGCGCGAGACGGTCGGCAATCGCGAACAGCGCCATCGGGTTCAGCCCCATGCCGAAATGGCTGGCCTGAATTTCGATGTTCTCCAGTTGCTTGCCCGGTGGGTTGAGGCAGCACTGCCAGGCGACGATGCCGTCGGATTTTGAATACAGCGAAGTGGTCGGCACCGGCGGCGGCGTGGCGATGGCGCGCTCGCGCGCCTGGCTGCGCGTGTCGGCCACTTTCTGGCGGCTCACCAGTTCATACAGGCGCCAGGCGTTGGTCGCCTTCGGGTCGCCGGTGAAGGGCGTGCCGAGGGTGATCACGCTGCGCGCGAGCTTCGGCACCGCCTTGGCAATCTCGCGCGCGTAAATGCCACCGAGACTCCAGCCCAGCAGACTGACCTTGCGGCCATGGTGTTGTTGAATTTCGCGCACATGCTCGATGCAGCCATTCAACACGCCCGAGCGCGGGCCGAAATTGAAACCGTAATTCCACGGATAAGGCTCGTAGCCGCGTTCGCGCAAATACTGGCGCAAGGGATAGGTCGACACGTCGTTTGCGGCCAGGCCGGGAAACACCAGCACCGGGTGACCGTCTCCCTGCGGCGTGTTTCTCAGCAGCGGCATCGCCGCCAGCGACGCGCCGTATTCCCACAGCGCCCGACCTTCAAGCAGCATCAGCAATGCGGAAGGCGCGCGAATCTCCGCGTCGATTGCGGCATCGCTGACGGCATCACTTGCAGCGCCGTTGGCGCCGGATGCCGGCCTGTCTGCTTC
>JANNCZ010000547.1:0-5866 GCA_031387185.1 Burkholderiales bacterium | reverse complement strand
CGCTCCGGATGCGGCATGACGATGGTGAAGCGCCCATCGTCCGTGGTGTAGCCGTTGAGGCCGCCCATCGAGCCGTTCGGGTTGAGCGGATAGGTTTCGGTGGCCGCGCCGCGATTGTCGACGTAGTGGATCACGGGCGTTTCCTTCCTGGCGTCACCCTGCTGCGAGAAATCGGCAAAGCCTTCGCCATGCGCCGTCGGCACCAGGATGCGGCTGCCCGCCATGCCCTTGAAAAACAGCGAGGGCGAGTCGAGCACCTCGACTGTCACAAAGCGCGCTTCGAACTGCTCGCTTTTGTTCTTGGTGAAGCGTGGCCAATGCGCCGCGCCGGGAATGATGGCCGTAAGGTTGGCCATCATCTGGCAGCCATTGCAGACGCCGAGGGCGAACACATCAGGCCGCGCGAAGAAGGCCTCGAAATCGGCGCGTGCGCGCGGGTTGAACAAAATCGACTTGGCCCAACCTGCGCCGCCGCCGAGTACATCGCCATACGAAAAACCGCCACAAGCCGCAAAGCCCATGAAGTCCTTGAGCGTGATGCGGCCCGCGAGAATGTCGCTCATGTGGACGTCATAGGCCGCGAAACCGGCGCGGTCGAAGGCAGCCGCCATTTCAATCTGGCCGTTAACACCCTGCTCGCGCAGGATGGCAATCTTCGGTCGCGCGCCGGAGGCGATGAACGGTGCGGCAATGTCTTGCGCCGGATCAAACGACAGAGTGGGCGACATGCCAGGATCAGCCGCATCGGCCAGCGCGTCAAACTCCTGCTGTGCCGCCACCGGGTTATCGCGCAGCGACTGCAAGCGATAGCTGGTCTCGCTCCATACGCGCAGCAATTCGGCGCGCGGCAAGGCAAACACTGGCTTGGCGTTGCGCACAAACTTGATTTCGTCGCGCGGGTTGAGTTCGCCCACCACGTAGGTGCACTCAGCCAGCCCCATGTCTTTGAGGCGCGTAACGATGGCGTCGCGCTCGTCGCGCCGCACCTGCACCACCGCGCCTAGCTCTTCGCTGAACAGGCCGGCGAGGATGCGGTCATTGAAGCGCCCCAGCGTCTGCGTGGACTTGATCTCTGAGCCATCGTGATCGAGCGTTGCGCCATCCACGCTCACGGTGTCGAGATTGATGGTGACGCCAGTGTGGCCTGCGAACGCCATTTCGCATACCGTAGCAAACAAACCGCCGTCGGAGCGGTCGTGATACGCGAGCAGCTTGCCTTCGCGGTTGAGGGCCTGGATCGCAATGAAAAAGTTTTTCAGCAATGCTGGATCATCGAGATCAGGCACTACGTTGCCGAACTTGTTATAGGCCTGCGCGAGTGCCGAGAAACCCATGCGGTGCTGCCCGCGCGCAAGGTCGATCAGGATCAGCGCCGTGTTGCCCACGTCCGTGCGCAACTGCGGTGTGAGCGAGCGGCGCACGTCATCGACCGGCGCGAAGGCGGAGATGATGAGCGACAGCGGTGCGGTCATTTCGCGCAGGCCAGCGCGTGCTGCGCCCTTCCCCGGCGCGCCCGCGTTGCCATCATTCGCGCCACCAGCCTCGTCACCAGCATTCCATGTCGTCTTCATCGACATCGAATCCTTGCCCACCGGAATCGCCACGCCGAGCGCGTTGCATAGCTCGACCGTCACGGCTTTCACCGTTGCGTAGAGCGCGGCGTCCTCGCCGGTCTTGGCGTGCCCTGCTGCTGCCATCCAGTTGGCCGAGAGTTTGATGCGCGCAATGTCGCCGATATCGGCGGCGGCAATGTTGGTGATGGCCTCGCCCACCGCCATGCGTCCCGAGGCTGGTGCGTTGAGCACGGCGAGTGGCGTGCGCTCGCCCATGGCAAAGGCCTCGCCGGCGTAACCCTTGAAGTCGCGCAGGGTCACCGCGCAGTCGGCCACCGGCACCTGCCACGGACCGACCATCTGATCGCGCGAACACAGGCCGCCGACGGTGCGGTCGCCAATCGCGATCAAAAACGTCTTGGCCGCCACTGCGGGCATGCGCAGCACGCGCGGTGCGGCTTCTTTCAAATCCACATCGGTGAGGTCGATCTTGGGAAATTCGCGCGGCACGCTCTTTACGTCGCGCAGCATCTTCGGCGTTCTGCCCAGCAGCACATCGAGCGGCATGTCGACGGCGTTGTTGTTGAACAGGCGGTCACCGACCACCAGTTGACCGTCATCCGTCGCGGTGCCCACCACCGCAAATGGGCAACGCTCGCGCTCGCACAGGCGCTTGAAATCGTCGAGGCGCGCAGGCGCAATCGCCATCACGTAGCGCTCTTGCGATTCATTGCTCCAGATTTCCTTCGGGGCCATCCCCGGCTCTTCACTGGGCACGTCGCGCAGATCAAAGCGCGCGCCGGTGGTCTTGCCGTCGGTCACGCCACCGGCATCGACCAACTCGGGGAAGGCATTCGACAATCCGCCCGCCCCGACATCGTGAATCGCGAGGATCGGATTGTCTGCACCCAGCATCACGCAACGGTCGATCACCTCCTGCGCGCGGCGCTGAATCTCGGCGTTGCCACGCTGCACTGAATCGAAATCGAGATCGGCCGCATTGGCCCCTGCGCCCATGCTCGATGCCGCACCGCCGCCCATGCCGATCAGCATGCCGGGGCCACCCAACTGGATCAACAGCGTGCCCGCGCCATAGGGCAGCTTGTGGGTCAGCGCATCACTGATCGCGCCGACACCGCCGGCAATCATGATCGGCTTGTGATAGCCGCGCGTCTCGCCGGCAAAGGTCTGCTCGTAGGTGCGAAAGTAACCGGCCAGATTGGGGCGGCCGAACTCGTTGTTGAACGACGCTGCGCCAATCGGCCCGTCGAGCATGATCTCTAGTGCCGAAACGATGCGATCGGGCTTGCCAATTGTGGCTTCCCATTCGTGGGTGAACTCCGGGATGCGCAGGTGTGAGACCGAGAAACCGCACAGGCCCGCCTTCGGTTTGGCACCTCGCCCAGTCGCGCCTTCGTCACGTATCTCGCCGCCCGAGCCGGTGGCCGCGCCGGAGAACGGCGCAATCGCGGTCGGGTGGTTGTGCGTTTCCACCTTCATCAACGTGTGCGCGACTTCGGCGTGATAGCTGTACGAGCCTGCATGTTCCCCGGCGGCATTCGGGTAAAACCGCTCCGCCGCACCACCCTGCATCACGGCCGCATTGTCCGAGTACGCCACCACGGTGCCCTGCGGGTTGGCCTTGTGCGTCTCGCGCACCATGCCGAACAAGGACAGCGGCTGCTTCTCGCCATCAATGATCCAGTCGGCATTGAAAATCTTGTGGCGGCAGTGTTCCGAGTTGGCCTGCGCGAACATCATTAGTTCAACGTCGGTCGGATTGCGCTGCATCGCGCCGAATTTGCCGGCAAGGTAGTCGATTTCATCTGGCGCGAGCGCGAGGCCCATCTCGCGGTTGGCCGCTTCGATTGCGGATTTGCCTTGGCCGGTCAAGTCAATGCTGGATAGGGGCTTGGGTTCGATGTGCGCAAATAGCCCATCAGCCGCGTCGAGTGATGCAAGCACCGTCTCGGTCATGCGGTCGTGAATCGCCGCGCGCAGGTTCGCCTTGTCTGCCGCAGAGAATGCGCCGATGCGTTTGGCAAACGTGAACGCGATGCCACGCTCGATGCGCAAGATCGCATCGAGCCCGCACGAATGCGCAATGTCGGTCGCCTTCGACGCCCATGGCGACACGGTACCGAAGCGCGGCACGACGAGAAACAGCTCGCCCTTCGCGGCCTTCTCTTGCGCCGGGCCGTATTCGAGCAGCTTGGACAACACGGCCGATTCGTCAGCGGTCAACGCACGGCTGGTCTCGACAAAATGCCAAAAGTCAGCGGTGCAGCGGGAGAAACTCGTCCTGGAGGAGGTACCTGTGCCGGAGGAGAAACCCGTCCCGGAGGAGGCCCCCGTGCCGGTTATGCGAGTCTTGAGTTTGTCGAGACGGAATGCAGAGAGCGCAGGTGAACCGCGCAGCTTCAGGATGGAAGGCATGCTGATGAAGGCTCGCGTAAAGCAGGATTATACTCTGGCGCATCTGCTGCAAGACCCGCGTTTTCCGTACGCCAATGCTTGCGCCGCCAAACAATGCCTTGAAAACCGTTGGTGGAAGCCATTCTTGGCGGAACACTCTTTTGGCCTCTCTCTGAATATCCACTCTGCAAAGCCCGCCCACGCCATGCATGAAGACACCAAAGCAGTCCACCTTGGCCGCCACCCGGATCGCTTCGCCGGCACCGTCAATACCCCGGTATTCCGCGCCTCGACCATCCTCTCGGAAACTGTCGCCGAGTGGGAGCAAAAAAAGAAAGACCGCGTTGCGGAGGCGCCCGGCACTTATTACGGCCTGCATGGCACGCCGAATCGCCATCTGCTCGAAGAAGCGCTGGCCGAACTCGAAGGCGGCTACAAGTGCCAGATTTATCCGTCCGGCCTCGCAGCCTGCGTAATCCCTATCCTCGCCTACGTCAAGACGGGCGATCACATCCTCGTCACCGACAGCGTCTATGGTCCGACGCGGCGCTTTTGCGACGTACAACTCAAACGCTTTGGCGTCGAAACCACCTACTACGATCCCCTCATCGGTGCCGGCATCGCGGCGCTGATGCGTCCGAATACAAGAGTCGTCTTCGTAGAGTCGCCCGGCTCGCTCACCTTTGAAGTGCAAGACACATCCGCGATTGCCGAAGCCGCGCACCGTCACCAGGCCACCGGCGGCGGCGATGGTAAAGGCAATACGAACAAAGTCATCGTCATGATGGACAACACCTGGGGCACGCCGCTCTACTTCAAACCTTTCGAGCACGGGGTCGATGTCTCAATCCAGGCGACCACCAAGTACATCGTCGGCCATTCCGACGTCATCATGGGCTCCGTCACCTGCACCAAAGAAGCCTGGCCCGCCCTCAAAGCCGTGACCAATGATTTCGGCCAAACAGCAGCGCCCGACGACTGCTACCTCGCCACACGCGGCTTGCGCACCATGGCGCTGCGCCTGAAGCAACACCACGAATCGGGCATCCAGCTCGCCGAATGGATCGCATCACAACCCGAAGTCGAACGCGTGCTGCACCCCGCATTGCCCAGTGACCCCGGCCACGCTCTGTGGAAGCGCGACTTCAAAGGTGCGTGTGGCTTGTTTGGCGTGGTGTTGAAGGCAGGCATCAAGCCCGAAGCGCTGCATGCCCTGATTGACGGCCTTGACCTCTACGGCCTTGGGGCGTCATGGGGCGGCTATGAGAGCCTGATCCTGCACTTTGATCCGCGTGAAGTGCGCACAGCGACGAAGTGGGTACACGCCGGACCGTGCTTGCGCGTGCATGCTGGGTTGGAGCATATTGATGACTTGATCGCAGATATGGCAAAAGGATTCCAATCACTACGCACAGCCTAACCATTGTGGTCCCACAAATCGAGACCAAATGAATCTGCTGCCACCTTACATTGCATCTCCGTGCTTTTTTGCGTGCAAAAAGCGGTATTCGGTTTACAGGAGATCGTTGCCGCCTCCACCGGGTCGCGTGCTTGAAACGACGTGCTCCACTCACTGCGTCCCGAGATGCGTTGCAAATGCTGCGGAACGACAAGACGACAATAAAAAATCCCATGACGGGATTTTTTGAGGTGAGACGCAAGCTTCATAGTCCAAAACCATACCAGTTAGGGACGCCAAATTGGTACACCGATTTGGTTTTACGCCTTCAACTATTTGATTTTATTATTATTTTTTGTTTGGCGGAGACGGAGGGATTCGAACCCTCGATACGGTTATTAACCGTATAACGCCTTAGCAGGGCGCCGATTTCAGCCACTCATCCACGTCTCCGGATACTGATACTGCAAGGGCTGGCGCAATTATAGGCGGTCACTCG
>JANNCZ010000524.1:0-2007 GCA_031387185.1 Burkholderiales bacterium | reverse complement strand
CCAGATGATCGGCCACGCCGGAGACGCGCGTATGCACATCGCCGCCGCCGAGTTCTTCGGCGCTGACGATTTCACCGGTGGCGGCCTTGACCAGCGGCGGGCCGCCGAGAAAAATCGTGCCCTGGTTTTTGACGATGATGGTCTCGTCACTCATGGCCGGTACATAGGCACCGCCCGCCGTGCACGAACCATCACCACCGCGATTTGCGGAATCCCCTTGGCCGACAAATTGGCCTGGTTGTAGAAGATGCGGCCGAAGTGGTCGCGGTCAGGAAATACATCCTCTTGCGTCGGCAGATTGCCACCGCCGGAATCAACCAAATACACGCAGGGCAGATGGTTCTGGTCGGCAATCTCCTGCGCACGCACATGCTTTTTCACCGTCATCGGGAAATAGGTGCCGCCCTTGACGGTGGCGTCGTTGCACACGATCACGCACTCACGGCCCGACACCCGGCCGATGCCGGTGATGACGCCTGCCCCCGGCGCGGCATTGCCATACATGCCGTGTGCTGCCAGTTGCGAGAATTCGAGGAAGGGTGAACCGGCATCGACCAATTGCTCAACGCGCTCGCGCGGCAACAGCTTGCCGCGCCCGGTGTGTTTTTTGCGCGCGTCTTCAGAGCCACCTTGTGCGCTCTTGGCTACCTGGGTTTTGAGGTCATCGACAGCAGCTTTGAGCGCGACCGTGTTGGCGGCGAACTCGGGGCTGCGGGTGTTGATCCTGGATTCAATGATGGCCATGAAAATGTCCGCCGGTGTGGGGTGAGTGGCTTGGGCAGGCTTTGCAGAACAGCGGTTGAAGTTGACGTTTACGTAAACGTCAATTGTAGCAAGCGCGATTTGGCGTCGCGCGGCAGGCACGCAAGCGCTGCTCAACCTCGCGAAGCGGCCCGGCGGAGCCTTTTCCTCAAGTTGATATACTAATTGCATATCAGATAGCGCCAAAGAAATCCATATGGTCAACATGCCAGCCGCCACTACTAAATGCACTTCGGCGAAAGTGCTGATCCCTGCCTGCCAATGCGCTCAGCACAAGCACGATTGACCGAGCGCTGCGCCCCAACCCATGCCCCGTAAGTCCACACCCCTGCGCACCGGCAGCACCAGTCGCGCCGCCGCGCGCAAGTCCGGGCCTGTTGCCGCGCCACGTCGGGCGACCGGCTCAGAAGCCGCTCCCACCAACGCTCTTAGCCTGACTGATCGCGCTTACCGCGAGCTCGAAGAGCGCATCGTCACCTTGCAGCTTGCCCCCGGCAGCGCGGTGTCGGAGGCGGAGCTGTCGCAGCGCCTCGGCATCGGACGCACGCCGATTCGTGAAGCCCTGCAGCGCCTCGCGCGTGAACGTCTGGTGACCATCCTGCCGCGGCGCGGCATCATCGTTTCTGAAATCAACGTCAAGGCGCAACTGCGTTTGCTTGAAGTGCGGCGCGAAGTCGAGCGTTTGGTGGCGCGCAGTGCGGCACGGCGCGCTACGGTGGAAGAACGAGCGCGCTTTGCCGCCATCGCGCGCGATTTCACCCGCAGCGCGCGCAGCAACGACGAGGTCGCCTTCATCCGCACCGACCGCGAGTTCAATGAGCTGTCGGTAGCGGCAGCGCGTAACGAATTTGCCGCCGGTGCGATGGGCCTGATGCACGCGCTGGCGCGGCGCTTCTGGTTTCTGCATTACAAACAGGCGGCCGACATGCCGCAGACTGCCAAGCTGCACGCCGACATTGCCCGCGCGATTTCCGTTGGCGACGAAGACACCGCCGGCGCAGCGCTCGATCGCCTGCTTGACAACATCGAGGCGTTTACGCGGGCAACGGTCAGTACCGATTTCTAGGCACCGATATTCGACGCCACGTGCACCTGGCTCGCTGCGTCGTTGCGGCCCCGTGGGCTTGCGGGTTTGCGGCTGAGATTGGGGCGCGGCCAGACTTGCGGTCTGGGCTTGCAGGTCTTGGTTTGCGACTTGGCCTTGACAAATATATGATTGATATATCAGAATGCCACCCTTGCGCG
>JANNCZ010000500.1:0-2931 GCA_031387185.1 Burkholderiales bacterium | reverse complement strand
TTACGACGCCGGCGCCCACACCGGCACCGTCGGCACGCTCTCGCTGGTGCCGCAGGTGGTGGACCTGGTGGGTGATTTGCCGGTGATCGCCGCCGGCGGCATTGCCACCGGGCGCCAGATCGCCGCAGCACTGGCAATGGGTGCGCAGGGGGTGTGGACCGGCACCATCTGGCTCGCCACCCAGGAACACGAAGTGGACAAGATCATCACCGACCATCTGATCGCCGCGGGCAGCGAAGACACCGTGATCTCGCGCTCGTGGAGCGGCAAGACCCTGCGCATGCTGCGCACCGCGTGGAGCGACGAGTGGGCTGCGCCAGGCGCGCCGCAGCCGCTCAAGATGCCCTACCAGCAGGTGCTGGTGGGCGAAATCATGGAAGCGGTCAAGGAGCATCGCATCGCCCCGCTGCTGTGGTCTGCTGCCGGGCAAAGCGTGGCCTACGTGCGCGGCATTTCCACCGTTGAGGAAACCATGCGGCGCCTGATCGACGAAACCGAAGAGGCGCTGGCGCGCCTGGCCGCACTGAAGTAAACAGCGCTACCCTGCGCTACCCTGCGCTACCCTGCGTTAACCAGAGTCACCGGGAGGCACACCATGCAGAACCGTCGTCATTTCATTCGCACGCTTGCCGCCGCTCCGCTGGCTGCGGTGCCACTGACCTTCGGTGGCCGCAGCTTTGCCCAGGGTGCCTACCCGAACCGCCCGATTCGCATGATCGTACCCTTCACTCCCGGCGGCGCACTCGACACGGTGGCGCGCGCAGTCGCGCCAATCGCTGGCGAGCGCCTCGGCCAGCAGGTGGTAATCGAGAACCGGCCCGGCGGCTTCACCATGATCGGCAACGACATGGTGGCCAAGGCCGCGCCGGATGGCTATACGCTGCTGTTCGCGGCAGCGCCGATTGCGCTCAACTCAGCGCTTGGCCTCAAGCTGCCGTATGACCCGATGAAGGATTTTGAATACGTCAGCCTGGTAGCGCGGATTCCCGGTTTGCTGGTGATCAACCCGGCGTTGCCAGTCAACAATCTGAAAGAGCTGGTCGCCTACGCCAAAAAGGAAAACGCCGAAAAAGGCAGCTTCCAGTATGCCTCGGCCGGGGTCGGCACCATGGGGCATCTGCTCGGCGAATATTTTTGGAGTGAGCAGGGCGTCAAGCAGGTGCACGTGGGCTACAAGGGCTCGGTCCCGGCGCTGCAGGATTTGATCGGGGGGCAGACCAGGGTACTGATTGACGCCTACATCCCGAGCGGCCCGCAAGTGGTCAACGGCCGGGTGCGCGGCATTGCGCTGGCCACCTCGAAACGCTCGCCAGTGCTGCCGGACATCCCGACCTTCGCCGAAGCCGGCTTCGCCGGCTTTGAGGCCTACGGCTTTTACGGCGTGGCTGCGCCGGGCGGCACGCCCAAAGCCATCGTCGACCAGCTCAACGCCGCATTCGTTGCCGCCGCGAGCGATCGCAAGGTGCGCGCGACGCTGGTGTCGTCGGGCTATGAAGTGATGGCCAGCAGCCCGGCCGAATACCGCAGCTTCGTGCAAAAGCAGATCGCGCAGTGGGGGCCGGTGGTGAAGAAGTCGAACATCAGGGTCGAGCAATAGCGTTGCCCATCACCTTTGCGCCAAATCACCGTCGCGATGCAAGAAAGGCAATTCATGGCAAAACGAAATATTGAGATTGAGCTGCTCACGACACACGCTGCTTTTGTCCGGGCGCTGAAGCGGGTTGGATACTTTTTCGATGTGCCACCAAAGGCCGGTTCCCCGGAAGATGCCGAGTTTGAAGTGCTGATGCTGATGGTGGAGAAATACGAGCGGGAGCATTTTCCCGTGCCGCCGCCAGACCCGGTGGCGGCGATCAGGTTTGCGCTCGAGCAGCGCGGCATGCGGCCCGCCGACTTGCAGCAAGTACTCGGCTCCCGGCAGCGCACGCACGATGTGATGCGCAAAAAGCGGCGCCTTACCTTGCAGCAGATTCGTTCACTCAACGAGAAATTGAATGTGCCTGCCGAAGTGTTGATTCGCGATTACGCGCTTGCCTGAAGGGGCAACGAGAGCTTACGAGCGTTCGGTGTTCAGCGCATCAAGCGCCGTGTGAATGAAAGCAAGCCCGGTGAGGGTGGTCGAAAAGAACCAGAGAAACGGAATCAGGTTCATCAACGCACCCAGAATGCCGAGCCAGCCCCAGCGAAGCGCCGGCGCAACCGCCAGCCGCCGCAACTCGTCGGCATTGGCATGTTCAGCCAGCGCGTCATAGCGCAGCACCCGCGCGTTCAGACGGCCGAGCAGCAACAGGGGAATGAAGAATCCGGCCACGGGCACAAACCACAACACAAACGTCGGCACCGCCCACAGCAGGAACCAGCACAGGGCCACAAGCGAGTTGCCAAGCGAGGCGGCAAAGCTGCCGCCGTGCCGGCGCTCGACGCCGGGGTAGTCGCGCGCCGCCACATGGCGCGCCATGATCGGCATGCCGACCACGCTCACGAAGCTCAAGGCGGTGAGCATCGTGAGCGGCACAAACAGCGCGACGAACGCGAACGCCATCACGATCAACGGGATGATCTTGACGCCGAACAGCAGCAGGCGTTCGCTCACCGATTCAAGCAGCGGCAGCGCCTTGAGCAAGGTATCGAGCGCAGCGAGCAGGCTGCTCCACTTCCACCACATCACACCGAGCCAGAACAGGGCCGCGACCACCACCGGCCCGATGGCCAGCAGCAACATCGCCGGTTGCAACTGGCTGATGACGGCGCGGCGATAGGCTTCGAAGACGGACATCGCCCGATTCTAGTCTGAAGTTCCCCCTGGAGAATTGCGAGTTTATTGTTTGCCAACAAGCACTTGATGTAAAAGCGGGGTTCCAGCTACTGCCTACAACTGCCTACCAACGGATAGCCTCGATCAAGGCAAGAGCGCGAAGTTGCGCAGGGGTT
>JANNCZ010000488.1:0-5604 GCA_031387185.1 Burkholderiales bacterium | reverse complement strand
TCGCGCAGCAGAACGACATCTTCCGGCGTCGCCGGTGCTGGCGCAGCCGGTGCTTCGGCCTTCATGCGGTTGATCTGCTTGACCATCATGAAAATAATGAACGCCAGAATGATGAAGTTGAGCGCAATGGTGATGAAGTTGCCGTAGGCGAGCACCGCGCCGGCCTTCTTCGCGTCGGCCAGCACCGTGGTGGTCTGCCCGGCGAGCGGGATGAAGTAGTTGGAGAAATCAAGACCGCCGAAAATCTTGCTCACAACCGGCATGAGGATGTCGCCGACGATCGAGTCGACGATTTTGCCGAAGGCGCCGCCGATGATTACGCCGACCGCGAGGTCGATCACATTGCCTTTGACGGCGAAATCCTTGAATTCTTGCACTACGCTCATGTTGATTCCCCTTACTCGTTGTTTGAGGCCGCGAGAGTAACCGCTCCGGCGCGGCTTGGCAAGAAGCGCATATTTTAATTAAGTGCATGAATTAAAAGGAAAAAACGATAAAATGCTTTATTCCTGCGCTGCGCTGCGATATAATTTAACCTTTCCCGCAGTTGCTTTGGCTTTTCATGCTTTTTTCGTGCTTAACCCTCTGTTTTTGTGTCCATTTTCCAGTCTGAGGCTTTCATGAGTAATCAGCATTCCGTCGAAGAATCCGTGGACGGCGGCCGGCGCGGCGCGATTGTCGCCACTTCTGTCGTTGGCGGCATCGGTGGTCTGTGCACCGCGCTGCCCTTCGCCCTTACCTTTCAGCCGTCCGAAAAAGCCAAGGCCGCAGGCGCGCCGGTTGAGGTCGACATTGGCGATATCAGGGAAGGCGAAGTCAAGGTCGTCGAGTGGCGCGGCCAACCCGTCTGGGTGGTGCGCCGTACCAAAGAGATGCTCGATTCCCTTGCCAAGGTTGAGCAGCAAGTCGCCGACCCGAAATCGGAGCGCAACCCATCTGATCTTACCCCCGAGTATTGCCGCAATCCGCATCGTTCGATCAAGCCCGAAGTGCTGGTCACGGTCGGCATTTGCTCGCATCTGGGCTGCTCACCTTCGGGCCCGTTTGCGCCGGGCGTGAACGCGACCTTGCCGGGCGCTGACTGGGGTTTTGTGTGTCCTTGCCACGGTTCGACCTTTGATCTCGCCGGGCGTGTCTACAAAGGCAAGCCCGCGCCGGACAATCTGAAGGTACCGCCGCACATGTACCTGTCGGACACCCGCATCATCATCGGCGAAGACAAGAAGGGGGCCTGAGAACATGGCAAGCAAAAAAGAACCCGTTGTCGTCGCAGGGCTCGGCGCCCTCGACAAACCGGCCGGCGACCTGATCACCTGGGTCGATCAGCGCTTTCCGCTGATGGAAAACTGGCGCGCACACATGTCGGAGTATTACGCGCCGAAAAACTTTAACTTCTGGTACATCTTCGGCGGCCTCGCCATGCTGGTGCTGGTGATCCAGATTGTCACCGGCATTTTCCTGGTGATGCATTACAAGCCCGATGGCGCCAAGGCGTTTGAGTCGGTCGAGTACATCATGCGCGAGGTGCCGTGGGGCTGGCTGGTCAGATACATGCACTCGACGGGCGCCTCGATGTTCTTCGTGGTGGTCTACCTGCATATGTTCCGCGGGCTGATCTACGGCTCGTACCGCAAGCCGCGCGAGCTGATCTGGATTTTCGGCGTGCTGATTTTCCTCACGCTGATGGCCGAGGCCTTCTTTGGCTACCTCCTGCCGTGGGGCCAGATGTCCTACTGGGGTGCGCAGGTGATCGTTAACCTGTTTGCCGCACTGCCGATCGTTGGGCCGGATTTATCAGTATGGATCCGTGGTGATTACGTGGTGTCGGACGCCACGTTGAACCGTTTCTTCGCGTTCCACGTGATTGCGCTGCCGCTGGTGATTCTCGGTCTGGTGGCGGCGCACATCCTCGCGCTGCATGAAGTCGGCTCGAACAATCCGGACGGCGTCGAGATCAAGGAAAACATGGACGAGCACGGCATCCCGCGCGACGGCATTCCGTTCCATCCGTTCTACACGGTGCACGACATTTTCTGGGTGGTGGTGTTCCTGATGGTGTTCTCCATCATCGTGTTCTTCGCGCCGGAGATGGGCGGCTACTTCCTTGAGTACAACAACTTCATCCCGGCTGACCCGCTCAAAACCCCGCCGCATATCGCGCCGGTCTGGTATTTCACGCCGTATTACTCGATCCTGCGCGCCATGGTGTGGCCGTTTTTCTGGATCGATGCCAAGGTATGGGGCGTGGTGGCGATGGGCGCGGCGACGCTGATCTTTTTCTTCCTGCCGTGGCTCGACCGCTCGCCGGTGAAATCGATTCGCTATCGTCCGGCGATGCACAAATACATCTACGCGGTGTTTATCGTCTGCTTCTTTATTCTCGGCTATCTGGGTACCTTGCCGCCGACTGACGGCCGCACCCTGGTATCGCAGATCTGCACTCTCCTGTATTTCGCCTTCTTCCTCGGCATGCCGTGGTGGAGCCGCATGGGCGAATTCAAACCCGTGCCTGCGCGCGTGACGATGTAAGAGGGAGAACAACATGAAAAACACATACATCTCACTCGTGTCGTGCTGCAAGTCAGCTTTGGCCATTTCGGCCGTTGCCATGTCGGCAGTAACCTTTGGCGCGCTCACGGTGCCAATGCCCTCGCACGCCAGCGAAGGCGGCATCCTGCTCGATCATGCGCCGATCCAAAAGGCCACCGACGTGCAGGCGTTGCAGCGTGGCGCCAAGCTGTTCGTCAACTACTGCCTTAATTGCCATGGTGCGCAGTCGATGCGCTACAACCGCCTCAAGGACATTGGCCTCACCGATGAGCAGATCAAATCCAATCTGCTGTTCACCGGTGAAAAAGTCGGCGAACTGATGACGGTGTCGCTGTCAAAGAAGGATGCCAAGGACTGGTTCGGCGCAATGCCCCCCGATCTGTCGGTGATTGCGCGTTCCAAAGCGTCCGGAGAGGGCAGTGGCGCAGATTGGCTCTACACCTATCTGCGCACTTTCTATCGCGATGCGTCGCGCGAGACCGGCTGGAACAACCGGGCGTTTCACAACGTCGGTATGCCGCATGTGCTGTGGGAGTTGCAGGGTGAGCAGCGCGCCGTGTTCGCCAAGGTGCCTGACGCGCATGACAAGAGCAAGACGGTTGAAGTATTCGAGAAGTTCGAGATCACCAAGCCCGGCAAACTGAACAAACTTGACTATGACAACGCAGTAGGTGATCTGGTAGGTTTCCTTGTTTGGATGGGTGAGCCGGATGCCGCCTTTCGCAAGCAGCTCGGCGTCCTGGTACTGATTTTCCTTGGCATCTTCCTGTTGCCGTGCGCTTGGTTTCTCAACCGCAGCTACTGGAAAGACCTGCACTGAGACCTCGGGAGTGGCGCACGGCGTGTGGGCAGCGGCGCTGCACGCACTCCCGCCGCCCGCCCGTAACGTACTGCGTTTGCGATAGCAGGATTTACTTCACGCAGCGCAGCGCATTGTTCAAGAGGCGGGCTGCCGTCCGCCTCAGGCAATTCAAAGCTGTCACTCAAAGGCCGTAATCATGATTCTGTATTCGGGTACCACTTGTCCGTTTTCACACCGCTGCCGCTTCGTGCTCTATGAAAAGGGCATGGACTTCGAGATCAAGGACATCGATCTGTTCAACAAGCCCGAAGACATTTCGGTGATGAACCCCTATGGCCAGGTGCCGATCCTCGCCGAGCGCGAACTGATCCTGTATGAATCGAACATCATCAACGAATACATTGACGAGCGCTTCCCGCATCCGCAGTTGATGCCGGCGGACCCCGTCATGCGCGGTCGTACGCGCCTGTTTTTGCACAACTTTGAAAAGGAATTGTTCTGCCACATCGATACGCTGGAAAAGGGCAACCAAAAACAGCAGGACAAGGCGCGCGAGCGCTCGGCCGAGGTGCTGACCCAACTTGCACCCGCGCTGGCCAAGCAGAAATGGATGCTTGGCGAAGATTTCTCGATGCTTGATGTCGCGATTGCGCCGCTGTTGTGGCGCCTTGATCATTACGGCATTGATCTGCCGCGCCAGGCCGCGCCGGTGCAGAAATACGCCGAGCGTATCTTCAGCCGCCCGGCGTTTTTTGAAGCGCTGACGCCGTCTGAAAAGGTGATGCGCAAATAAGCGCCTTCACTACGCATGAGTGAATCGGGAAACGATTCGGCATCCCCGGTGCCGCCACCGGCACCGACCAAGCCGTATTTTCTGCGCGCCCTCTACGAGTGGTGTACTGACAACGGTTTCACGCCCTACATCACGGTGATCGTCGATGGCACGACACGGGTGCCGAATGAATTCGTCAAGGATGGCCAGATCGTCCTCAACATTTCGTTTGACGCGACCAGCGGCCTCAAGATCGCCAACGACTACGTCAGTTTCGCCGCGCGCTTCGGCGGCAAGGCACGCGACATCGCGGTACCGATTGAGCGTATCGCCGCCATCTATGCACGTGAGAACGGCCACGGCATGGGGTTTGAAGTCACCGAAGGAGTGAGTGAGCACAAACCCGAAGCGAAGGTGGACAACCCTGCGCCGGCCACCATACCCGCCCGCCCGCCGCGCTCACCTGGCGGTGGTAAGCCAAAATTTACCGTGGTGAAGTAAGGCATGCGAGTCGTAGAATAACGGCGGCGCATGCAGCGGCGAGCATGAATCGATGATTTAACCCTAGCCGGTTTAGCTCAGTTGGTAGAGCAATCGCCTTGTAAGCGATAGGTCATCTGTTCGAGTCAGATAACCGGCACCAAATCAAAAGGCCCGTCTCACAAGAGACGGGCCTTTTATTTTTGCTTCTGCCTTTCGCCTATGCCGGAAGGTGCCGGGACGTGCATAGGCCGGCCAATGAATGCAAGATTACGCGTGTTCCGCCAGCGCCTCTTTCATTTTCTTCATTGCCTTGACTTCAATCTGGCGAATGCGCTCTGCCGAGACGTTGAATTCGGTGGCAAGGTCATGCAGTGTGAGCTGATCAGCTTCGGCCTTGAGCCAGCGCGCTTCAATGATGCGGCGGCTGCGCTCGTCCAGTGACCCAAGTGCTTGCGCAAGGCCTTTGCTGCGATTGGTTTCGATTTGCTGCAACTCGAGCACGCGAGAAGGTTCGTCAGCGGTGTCGACCAGATAGGAGATTGGCGCGAAGTTGTTGTCGTCCTCCTGATCGTGGGGCGCTTCGAGTGCGGTGTCGCCGCCGGAGATGCGCATTTCCATCTCCATCACTTCTTCGCGTTTGACGTTGAGCTCACTGGCCAGCGCGTCGACCTGATCTGGGGTAAAGGTGCCGATGCCTTTTTTGTGGCTGCGCAGATTGAAAAACAGTTTGCGCTGAGCCTTCGTGGTGGCGATTTTCACCATGCGCCAGTTGCGCAATACGTATTCGTGAATCTCGGCCTTGATCCAGTGCAGCGCGAATGACACCAGGCGCACGCCGCGCTCGGGGTCGAAGCGCTTGACCGCTTTCATCAGGCCAATGTTGCCTTCTTGAATCAGGTCTGCATGGGGCAGGCCGTAGCCGAGATAGCCGCGCGCCACCGAGACCACCAGGCGCAGGTGTGACATCACGAGCCTGCCGGCGGCAGTGAGGTCTTCC
>JANNCZ010000482.1:0-13918 GCA_031387185.1 Burkholderiales bacterium | reverse complement strand
GTCATCAAAGACCCCTCTCTTGAAGGCGACTTCCAGAAATTTCGCGAGTTTCTGCCCGGGCAGGATTTTTTCCGTCAGCCCAACCCGCTCAAGCCCGAGCCGTTTGACCTTGGCCGCAGTGGTGCCAAGCCTGCCGCCGGTCAGAATGCAGCAGCCAGCCAGTAGTAGCGGAGGACGGCCATGAGTCTGTTGATGAATGCGCTCAAGAAGGCGGAAACAGCCAAGCAAGCTGGCCAAATCGCAGAACCGGACTCCGTCAGCGGTGCCTCCATCACCACGACAACGCGCGATTTGACGCAGGAGTTGGGTCTCGACCCGCCGCCGCGGAGCGCCGCTGCTGATCCGGCATCTTCTGCGGGCCGGCCGGGTCCGCTGCTCAAACCGATGGAGTTGACACTCGAACCGGATGGGCTTCCCCAGGCGGCCCCAGCCGCGCTGCCATCCCGTGAGACCCCGGGTAGCGCGGCGCGCGGTGCTTCGGCCAGCAGGAGCAAAGAGGCTGCAGGTGCGCGTGCTGTGTTTGCTGCGAAGCAGCCGAAGCCGCGCAATCCCCAATTGCCGTTTTACGCGGTAGTGGGTGTGTGCCTGCTCACAGCGGTTGGCTACGGTGCTTATCTGTGGTGGCAAATGCAGCCGCCGCGTCCGGTGATGGCGGCAAACCCGGCGGCAGTACTCAATTCCCCTGCCCGCGCACAAGCGCCCGCAGCACCTCTCACGCAGACTCCTTCTGCGATTGCGAATCAAAGTCCAAATGCTTCAGAGGGAGCGAGCTCCACCGGGCAAGCGCTGGCTCCCTCTGGTAGTGGCGGTAGTGGTGCGCCGGCGGCGCAGCCGCCGTCAGGCGCCACTCCTGGCGGTGACGGCGCGGCCGGTTCTGGATGGGCCGCTGGACCGTCAGGCACTGCGGCACGCGCCCAGGACAGATCTGCCTCCGGAGACGCTGACCGCCGGTTCACGCCGCCGCGAGAAGCTCGCGGTGATGACAATGCGCCGCCCCGCACGGGCCGTCGCAACGACGCGCCTGCGCGCGATACAGCCAGTGCTGCTGGTGGCGCCTCGGTTGAGAGTCCGGCGAATTTGCGCATCGCGCGCAACGCCACAACAACCGCAGTAAACCCTGACGTGCTAACCGGTTACGCCGCACTTCAGGCGGGCGACCTCGACCGCGCCGGCCAAGCCTACGATGGTGCATTGCGCACTGATCCCTCCAATCGCGACGCACTACTCGGCGCAGCGACGGTACTGCTGCGGCTAAACCGCACCGATGCGGCAGAGGCCTATTTTCGTCAGACGCTCCGTTTGCACCCCGGCGACCCCTATGCCACCGCTCAATTGGCCTCCCTGGCCGCGCAGGGCGATCCGGTAGGCGCACTCAGTCAGGTCAATTCCCTCATCGCGCGCGAGGCCGAGCGGCCGGAGAGCGGCGGCGGCAATGGTGCGCTCGCGTTTGTGCAAGGCAATCAGCTCTCTTCGCAAGGCCGCTGGCCGGAAGCGCAGCAGGCGTACTTCAACGCCCATCGCGCAGATCCGGGCAACGCCGATTATTGCTACAACCTGGCCATCAGCCTGGACCGCATACGCGAGCCGCGCCTGGCGCGCGACTTCTACAGCAAAGCGCTTGAGCTTGCGCGGATGCGCCCGGCCAGCTTTGATGCTGCGCGTGCGCGTGCGCGGCTCGCGCAGCTTGATGCAGCACTCAAATAACGTTTGCGGCCAGTGGCAATGCGCCCATTCGATCGCTTGACCAAGTCAACATTGCCGCACGCCAGGCGCTGACCGCACTGACCAATATGAACGCCCCAGAACCAAAGCCTCCCGTCCGCAAGCCCATCGGCAGAATCGTGGTCGAACGTGGTCTGGTGTCCGAAGACCAGTTGCACATCGCGCTCAAGGAGCAGGCGCGCAGCAATTTGTCGTTGGGCAAGCAGCTAATTGCGCTCGGATTCGTCACCGAAGCCACGTTGCGCGATGCGCTGTCCGAGAACCTCGGCACCAAGGGCATTGACCTCACGCACATCATCATTGATCCGGCGGCCATTCGCGCCGTGCCGCGAGAGTTTGCCAAGCGTCATTTGCTGTTTCCGCTGCAGATCGAGCGTGATCCGGCGCGCTTTTCAATTGCCATCGCCAACCCGAGCAACGTGGTGGCGCTCGACCAATTGCGTGCCATGCTCGCCACGCGCATGCGCGGCGCGTTTGAAATTGTTCTGCTGCTCGCAGGCGAGTCGGAAATCTCCCGCGCGATTGATCAGTATTTTGGTTATGAGCTATCGATCGACGGCATCCTGCACGAAATTGAAACCGGCGAGATTGACTACCAAAGCCTGAGCAGCGGCACCGACACCTACAGCCAGCCGGTAGTGCGGCTGGTCGATGCCCTGCTTGCCGATGCTGTGCAGCGCGGCGCTTCGGATATTCACTTTGAACCCGAGCAAAATTTCCTGCGCATTCGCTACCGCATTGATGGCGTGCTGCGCCAGATACGCTCACTGCACAAGCAGTATTGGCCGGCCATGGTGGTGCGCATCAAGGTGATGTCGGGGATGAACATTGCCGAGATTCGCGCCCCCCAGGACGGTCGCATTTCGCTGTCGCTCACCGGCAGAAGTGTGGATTTCCGCGTCGCGGTGCAACCCACCACGCACGGCGAAAACATCGTGCTGCGCATTCTCGACCGCCAGCGCGGTTTGGTGCCAATCGACGAGCTGGGCTTACAGGAAGAACAGCTCGATCTGCTCAAGATCATGATTGCGCGCCCGGAAGGCATCATTCTCGTCACGGGGCCGACTGGCTCTGGCAAGACCACAACGCTCTACTCGATCCTCTCGCATATCAATCAGGAAGGGGTCAACATCATGACCCTGGAAGATCCGGTCGAGTATCCGCTCAACATGGTGCGCCAGACCTCGGTGAACGAGGCGGTCAAGCTCGACTTCGCCAGCGGCATCCGTTCGTTGATGCGGCAGGATCCGGACATCATTCTGGTAGGCGAGATCCGTGACAGCGACACTGCTGAAATGGCGTTTCGCGCAGCCATGACCGGCCATCAGGTCTACTCAACGCTGCACACCAATTCCGCGATCGGCGCCATCCCGCGCCTGATCGACATCGGCGTCATGGCCGACATCATGTCCGGCAATATCATTGGCATCATTGCGCAGCGCTTGGTGCGGCGCGTGTGCCTGGAGTGCCGCGAGGCACACGAAGCAGATGAGATCGAGTGCCGCTTCATGGGGCTTCCGAACGATGATCCACCCATCATCTACCGCGCCATCGGATGCGACACCTGCGAAAACCAGGGTTATCGCGGCCGCCTCACCATCATGGAAATCCTCAAGTTCGACTACGAACTCGACGAATTGATCGCGCGGCGTGCCACGCTGCGGGAAATGCTCGCGCTCGCGCACGAGAAAGGCTTCATCACACTCGCCGAAGACGGCGTGCGCCGGGTACTTGACGGCTCGACCACGCTCGACGAAGTGGCGCGTGTAGTCGACTTCACCGCACGCGCTCGCAGCGCCTGAACAAGGCATTGCCATGGCGATATTCGCCTACAACTCGATTGACAGCGACGGCAAGCGCGTGTCGGGCCGCCTTGAAGCCGTCAACCTTGTGGATCTGGAGCAGCGGCTGGCACGCATCGGCCTCGATTTGCTGACGGCTGAACCCACTGCCGCCGGCGGGGGTGGACTGTTTCGCGGCAAAGTCACGCGCTCCGACCTCATCACCTTTTGCTTTCAGCTTGAACAGCTGGCCTCTGCCGGAGTGCCGCTGCTCGACGGCATCACCGAATTGCGCGACAGCACCGAGTCAGCCCGTTTTCGCGAAGTGCTGGGCACCATCACTGAAGCGATTGAGGGCGGCCAGACGTTGTCGCAAGCGCTCGAAGCCCAGCCCGATGTGTTCAACAAAGTATTTGTCAGTCTGGTGGGCGCGGGTGAAAAAACCGGGCAATTGGTCGAGGTGCTCAAGCGCCTTTCCGACACACTGAAATGGCAGGATGAATTGGCAGCCTACGCGCAGAAGATCGTGATCTATCCCGCTTTCGTTGGCACCATCGTGATGGCTGTGCTGATATTGCTCATGCTGTTTCTGGTACCCGAAATGGCCAAGTTCCTCAAAAACATGAATCAGCAGTTGCCGCTGCACACACGTGCGCTGATCGCAACGTCAGACTTTGTCCGCAAGTACTGGTACATCGTGTTCAGTCTGCCCGTGCTGCTTGTCTTTGGTTTCTTCACCGCGCTGCGCCTGTCCGAACGGCTGGCGTATGAAGTGGACCGCCTGAAACTGCGCCTCCCCTATATTGGCCCCATCCTGCGCAAGATCATTCTTTCCCGGTTCGCAAGCACGTTCGCGCTCATGTATTCCTCCGGCATTACTGTGCTCGAAGCGATGCGCATTTCCGAATCGGTCGCGGTCAACCGCGCGGTCACTGCCGGTCTGGTGCAAGCCGGGCACCAGATTCGCGACGGCCAGGGAATCAGTGCTGCCTTCGAATCAGTGAAGATGTTTCCGCCTCTGGTGCTGCGCATGCTGCGCATCGGCGAGACTACCGGCGGACTCGATCGTGCCCTGCTCAACGTCAGCTACTTCTACAATCGCGAAGTCAAGGAAGGCATCGACCGTGTACAGGCCATGATCGGCCCAGGCATGGTGCTGGTGCTGGGTACCATCTTGGGTTGGGTACTGCTGTCGATTTTCGGCCCGCTCTACGACACCATCAGCAAATTGAAACTGTGACGCCATGAAGCTGCGCTGGCCCGGAGTACAAGACCGCGTGCTGCTGATTCGCGCAGACGGCGCGGAAGCGTACGCCATGCGCCGCGGCGGTGTCGTGCAGGAAGCCGCGTTCCGCAACGAAGACATTGAGCTCTTCAAGGGCTACTGCCAGAGCCGCACCACCAGCAAGTTCACGGTGCTGGCTGATTTCGTCGAAGAAGACTTTCGCGTCGAAACCATTCCTTACGTCGCGGGTACGGCGCGCCGCCAGCTTCTTGCGCGCAAATACGATCAGGCGTATCGCAACACGCCGTATCGGACCAGCGTGTCTTTAGGCCGCGAGGAATCGAACGCGCGCGCGCCCAACTCCAAACGGCGCGATGAGCAGGTGCTGCTGATGGCGCTGACCAATTCGGCCGCCATCAATACATGGCTGGAAGTCATGCATGCCCAACGCGCGCAAGTGCGTGGCATCCACACTCTCCCATCGGTAACCGGCTGGGTCAACGAGTATTTGGGCTCAGCGCATGAGAGCGCGCTGTTCGTTACCTTCAATCATGCCGGTCTGCGGCAAGTCTACGTCAATGATGGCAAACCCAGATTTTCCCGGCTGGCTGCCTTTCAGGATGAAACGGCGCAACAAGCCGGGCCGCGCATCGCTGCTGAAATCACGCGAACCGAGCAATATCTCGCGACCTTGCGCTGGCTGCCGCGCGAGGGAGAACCGTTGCGTGTGGTGCTGTTGTGCCCGCCTGAGCTGCGCACCGTCTGGCAGCAGGTGTGTGTCAACACCGACCGGCTTACCTATGAGTTTCCCGATTTTGCGGTCTTGGCGCGCGCGCAGGGCATTCAGGCTGAACTGCACACCGGGCCCGACGCCCCCGCCAGCGCAGAGGCGCCAATGGAAGCCGACCTGTTATGGGCGGCTGGTGCGCTGCGCTTTCCACCCAAGATTGATTTTGCGCCCGACTGGGCGCATGAGCACTATGCGGTGTGGCGCTGGCGCTCGGCCATCATTTCTGCGGGTGCCGCATTGTGCGTTGCCGGTGGCATGGCGGGCGCTGTGCTGCTGGCACAAGCCAAATCCATTGACAACGATGCTGACCGCCATACCGCGACCTCAACCCGCGCCAATGCCAACTATCAGGCGGTAGCGAAGTCGTTTCCCCAGACCGGCATTACGCCTGAGCACCTTCGGGCGGCGGTACTTGCCCTTGACCCTCTCGCCATGCGGCCGCTGACCCCCGAGCCGATGTTGATTCAGATTAGCCAGGCCTTGATCGCGGCTCCCGCGTTTACGCTCAGCAAAATTGACTGGCAAGTAGCCGCGAGCGCAGACGTACCCGCCAGTGGCGTAGTGGCCTCGATTCGCGCGCGTCTCGGCGTACCGGGCCAGCCCGGAGCGGCAGCACCAGACCGCTACGAAATCGTGACGATCACCGGCGCCGTAGCGCAGGACCGCACCGCGACGCCGCGGCGCCGCATTGCCGCCGCGCGCAGTGCGGTCGATGCCCTCAAACGCATTCCCGGAATCGACGTCACACCCGTGCGTCTGCCGCTTGACGTTTCGCCCACGGGCAATCTCAAAGGCGGGGATGACGAGGATGCGGCATCGGCCACAGATGCGGATGTGATCGTGCTACGCATCTCACGCAAGGTGCCGCTATGACGCCGGCACAAGCCAAGGAGTTGACGGTTTCCGTTGTGTTGGCGGCTGCGCTCGCCGTGGCAGGCGGAGTAGCCGCCTTCGGCGGCGGCTATTTCAAGGACGAAGCCGTAAAGCGCGAGCTGTTGATGCGCCGGCAGTCTCTTGAGGCCAGCGGCCGCCTGTCGCGCGCCAACGAAGAACGCGAGCAAATCAGCGCCTACATGCAGCGTTACCAAAACTACGTGCGTATCAAGGCGATCAAGCCGGTGGTCGCCAGCGCTGACGGCACGCCCGAGCAGGGCGAGCGCCTCGAATGGATAGAGCGTCTGGTTGAAGCCCGTGAAGCACGCGGCCTGCCGCAAATGGCCTACACGATCGCCGCCCGCAAGCCCTATGAAGACATTGCCAAGCCAGGACAAGGTTTGTCGTTTTTCGCCAGCCGGATGAAACTCGAACTCGGTCTGTTACATGAGGGTGACTTCATAGACTATCTGCGGCGGCTGGCCAATCCGCCTGCAGGCATCTATGTGGTGGACCGCTGTACGATGCAGACACGCAGCGCCGATTCAGGGCGCGCTCCCGCCAAAAAGGCAGCACCCGTGGATCAGAGTAACGTCACCGCCACCTGCGAGATCGACTGGATCACCCTGGTGGAAGATCCCCGAGCACCGGGCACGCCAGGAGCGGCAAAATGAGCGGCATGCGTCTCCACCGACTTGCCTTTGCGGCGCTCCTCGCCGTGACGCTTGTTTTCCCCGCGCTGGCAAACGCTCAGGAAAATCGCCTCGGCCGTCTGTTCTATTCGCCGGAAGAGCGCGCAAAAATGGATCAAAGGCGCGGTGTGATAGTCCCGGTTCAAGCGGCAGGGCCGCAAACCTCTGTCGTCAACGGCATCATCACCCGCAACGGGCAAGCGCCTGTGCTGTTCATTGACGGAAGAGAAACACGCGGCCCCGCCACACAGGCAAGCGCGCAGCAGCAACTCGATCAGGGGGTACGACTCAAGGGCGAGAGTGGACAGACCATTGCCGCAAAGCCGGGACAAATTGTGGATTTGTCCTCGGGGAGAGCGCTGGAGACTTACCAGCTAGTCCCCGGCGCTCCTGAAACAGCACCGCGCGAACCAGTCGCCGGGGCGCCAGCTGCGATACCGGCAGCCGGTCACTCGGGATCAATGCCGGCACAGTCCGCCTCAAAGCGGACACCGGCGTCCCGCTAACGCCGCATGGCACCGTGCGCACCGCAACCTTGACATGTGTTCGCTCTCGCCCAGTGCGCCGTGGGCACGCTGCGCCTGCACGTACGCAGCGAGGGGTTGTGCTGTTGGTGATTTTGCTCCTGACCCTGACCGTTGGAGGCTACTTCGGCGTGCGGGCGCTCAACATTGCGCGATCGACACAGGGAACCAAAGATCAAGAGACTGATCGGATTCTGTCCGATGCCAAGACTGCACTCCTCGCTTGGTCAGTTCTAACGATTGACGATTCGTTCTCTGCCTCCTACGCGATTCCAACCAATTCGCAGGTTGGACTGCGCGCGTTGCGCCCGGGTACATTGCCGTATCCGGACGTGGCTGTTGGCACATCCGGCAGCAACGTCAATTTCACACCCTCAGATGGAGAGCGCGACCAGGGATGCGCGACCCGAACCTGGACCAATCCGGTGTCTCTCACGATTCGGCCAGTGGCCACCACTGGGCCAGTCATACCCACCACGACCCAGCGACTCAGTATCCGCTGCTTTGGGCGTCTGCCGCTGAAGACGCTGGGACTCGAACGGTTGGCGGGCTCAGCATCCGACGTTGCCGGACGCTGGCCTTGGTACATCGTCTCGGCGAATCTGGTTTCGACGCGCGGTGAATGCCCGGCACGACTGGACAGCACGATTGCCGATACGGCATTGGCGGTGGGTACCAACACCTGCGGGACGGGGTTCTCGACGTCAGTGCCTTTCCCCTGGATCACGGTGCTCGATCCGTACGGCGCGGTGGTGTCAACCCGCGTAGCCGCAGTAGTCATCGTTCCGGGGCCGGTTACCTCCCGCGGTACGTATCGGCAAACCCGCTCGACCGGCGCGTTGCCTACCGATTTTCTGGACATCGTCAACAACGCGGCTTGTCAGAACGGCATTTGCGACAATTCTCGCCTCAATCCCACGCCATTGCCCTCCACTACCCCCATGACGTTCATTCAGTGCGTCAGTCCCGCGACGACGGTGGGTGATCCCAGATTCAGTGCTGACTACTCCTGCAATGACCGCCTGATTTATATCACCGTGGACGAACTGCTGAATCACGCAGCAAAGCGGATCGAGCGCGAGTTCATCAGTTGCCTCAACGAGTATTTTCAGACCGTCAACCCGGGACGCTATCCCTGGCCCGCGCAAACCACCGATCCCGGCACATCACTGCCGGGACCGCTCCCTTTGACGGGAAGCTTTCCTTCAATCGATGACTCCGCTGCGATCACGTGCCCGACCGCACAGACGATGTACTCCACCGCGTCTTACTGGGGCGGGTGGCAACGTGCAGCGTCCTATACGCTGGACGCGGGGCAAGCGTCTGCACGCTTTTCATTTGCCGGCCTGCCCGGTCGCGCGCCGGTAACCGTACCGTGAACAAGCGCTCCTGGAGCGGCTCTTCATGGCATAACCGCGGATTCACGCTGGCCGAAATTGCCATCGTTACACTGATTCTCGGGCTGATGATGGCAGGCGTGCTCGGTGCCGTCACCAACCAGATCAATCAGGGCCGGGTGAGTGCGACGCAACGGCATCTCGATGAAATCCGCGAAGCACTGCTCGGCTTTGCCTCTGCCAATGGCTACTTGCCCTGTCCGGACACGGATGGTGACGGCGTCGAGAATGCGCCGAACCGTGGGGTCGCAACCCTGCTGGCGTGCACCAATGTCGAGGGCTTCCTGCCCTGGGTGACGCTGGGCGTGAATCAAACCGATGCATGGGGCATCCGCTTTCGCTACCGCATCAAGGATGAATTTGCGCGCGCAGCTCGGTCACCCGCCGTCTACACGACCTACCCGACCCCGATCGCGGTATGTATACCCACCGCCAATTCTCCGGCGCTGCTGACTGACACTGACCCCTTCCCGACTACAGATCCCAACAATTGCACGTTTGATATTCAGGACACCGGCGATATTCGCATCGATACCCGCGGTGGTGTCACCGGCAAAACGGCGGTCACCCTCGCTGGAGGCAGCGCTACATCTGGCATCGGCGTTCCTGTAGTCATCATGTCGTTTGGGAAGAATAGCGCTGGCGGCTTCGATGCATCCGGTAATCAGCGCCTACCCCTGCCGCTCGCAGGCCTCAACGCCGATGAGTTTGTCAACTTCACTATCCCTGCAGCAGGAACACAGCGTGTGTTTTATTCGCGCATCAGCAAGGACAGTGATTCACCATGCAGCGACACTGCCGCGGCCGGCCCGCTCTGCGAGTTCGATGACATCGTGACCTGGATATCCACCCCGGTGCTGATTAGCAAGATGATTCAGGCAAATCGCCTGCCGTAGGCTTGCGGCACCGTCCCGCGATTAATCGCAGTTCATTTTTTGTCGCTGTGTTGCTGTCATCTCGGTGATGCTGATATTGCCGATTAATGCTACGGCATCCCCGGAGAGCCGCTTCCACTGCGACTTCCCGGGCAATAGCGGCCAAGACCCGCATGAATAGACGCTCTCCGGGCTGCCGTTCTCAGATCTCTGGCTGATTGCTCAACGCAAAGCGCACACAGCCGGCGCGGTTTTCGTCGATGAAAATGCTGTAGCCCAATTCCCCCGCTCGGCTTGCCAGCTGATAGAGACCAATACCGAGCCCATCGCGCGAGGCGACTGGCGTATGAAACAGCCTTGACTCGACCATCGGATCAATCGCCCCGCCATCGTCCTCGACCATGAGTGTGACCGTAGCAGCGGCGCACGCAAGCTGCACGCTAACCTGTAGACCGGGGTGCAGCGCCCGCTTGCGCAATGCATTGCTGATGAAGTTATCGATGGCGCTATCAAACAGCGAATCTGCGACCGGCAAGGCGTGATCGATATGCGCTGTCTGAAACATTACGCCCTCACGCTCGTGGCGTTTGCGCGCGCCTTCCCACCACGCGTCCAGACGCATCAAGCGCTGGCTGTCAGTGGACGGCGCTTGCAGTTTCGTGATGGTCGCGGCAAGGCGCTGCGCAATGGCGGGTAATTGGCGGCCGATGAGCTGCCGCACCTGCTCATCGCCCTCAACGTAGTTCACCGCTTCGATCAACCCATTGAGCGACTGCAACAGGTTTTTGACGTCGTGGGTCAAGCGCGCACCGGTCTCATGCACGGCGCGCAGATAGTTGCGCTGCACCAGTTTGACTTCGCGTGCCTTGGCCCAATGAAATTCGGCGGCCAAGCCAATAAGCAGGCGAAAGTGCCACAAAAATGCAGGCGACAACACTTCACGGGTTCGCAACAGCACTTCGATCTCACGGGTCGCATCCGCACCCTGTTCCTGAATTGCGACGCGTACTTCATCTCCGCCAGAGGACGCGCCGAAACTGCCCGCCATGCCGGCACCGCGCCACTCGGCACCGGCAACAATCGCGAGCGTGCCCAGGGCACGCATGGCGCCGTCAAAAAACTGCGCTGGGTCAGTTTCTGCGCGATGCAGCGCCGTCAGGCGATCCAGCCAGACCTCGTAGGGCAGGCCAAACGAGAGCAGATAACGCGACAGCAATGCGGGCAGCACAGCACCAGAGGGCCCATCCGCGTCGTCCTGAAAACGCACCGAGACCCAGGAGAAACCGAGCAGCAGCAAGCTCACGCCAATCAAAGTCACTGCCATGCTCTCGAGATAGCCAATGCGCGTCAGCGCCATCAGCGAGATGCCGAAAAAAATCACCAACAGCAACAAGCCGACCACCCACGCCGTATAGACCAGGTCATAGGCCGCGTTGGCAGCCCGCGGCAAGCTGCGGGTGCCCGCGGCCGCTGCACGGTCTGCTCGCCAAGCCAGAAACGTCAACGGCACCAGAGCGCCACCCAGCATGCCCGCAATCCAGTTGCTGGCCACCGGTCCGGGCAGCCCAGTGTGCAAATGATCTGGCAGCAGGTGCGGCACGATCAGCAGAAAAAGTACGACCACCATGAAACCGAGGGCACCCACGTAAAAACTGCGCTCATCGCGTGGCGCCAGCATGGTGATCTGCCCGGCAGTGAGGCCCGTCAGCAGCACACTCCAGGCGAGCAGCACCCACGCGCTCAACAACCCTGCCAGCAAGGCGCCTGCTCCCGCGACGATGGCGATTTGCCAGGCCGACAAACGCAGGCGCTGCGGAACAACGGGTTGCCAGAGCAACACGGCGCCGATGTGGGCAAAGAAAAACATCGAGGGCCAGAGCGCGTCATCGGATGCAGCCGGCGCGACCAGCAAGGCCAGCGCCAGCGCGAGTGCGCGATTGCGATAAGGATCCATCGCCGGCGAGGGCGCCGGCGGCGTCAGTGACTCTGTGAGCATGTTTGAAGCATACCCCGCCTGACCGCCTGCTGGTAGACGCCGTGAATCTGCGTGCAAGACGAACGGGGGTCGTGTGAGCGAAATATGCTGGTGGCACGCGGACGACGCAATCCATGCAAGCAGGCGATACCCCTGCATCCCCCGCCGCAGCGGCGTGGCCGGTAGAATGTGGCGCATGCGCCTTCTTCGCGATCAATTGCCAGGGACATGGACCATCGCACGCTTTGCGCTAGTCGAGGCACTGCGCGGCAAGCTCGCCCTCGCGGTGATTGCCGTCGCGCTGCTGGGTCTCGGCATCTCTGCATTCCTTGGAGAAATGGCCATCACCGAAGGCGCGCGGATTCAAGGTTCAGCCCTTGCAGCATTCAACCGTGTCGCTGCCGCCCTGCTGGTAATCAGCTTCGTGATCGCCGGACTCACAAGGGAACAAGCCGATAAAGGGCTTGAAATGCTGCTTTCGCAAGCCATCCCGCGGGCGAGTTATGTCATCGGCAAACTGACCGGCTACACGCTGCTCGCCTGGCTGACAGCGGTCGTATTCAGTGTGCCTCTGCTTCTCTACGCGCCACCGCTCAACGTTGCCGCCTGGTCCCTTTCAGTGGCGCTCGAGCTGACCCTGGTCGCCGCTGCAGCCCTCGCTTGTGCTCTCGTCCTCGGCCAGAGCGCATTGAGTCTACTGATGGTGATGGCGTTCTATGTCCTGAGCCGGATCATGAGCACCATCCTCGCCATTACCGCGAGCCCGATTGGGCAGATCGACTCATGGAGCTTTCGCCTGATGGGCTGGGTGATGGGATGCATCGCCGCGTTGCTGCCCGGGCTGGATCGCTTCGCATCATCTGCCTGGCTTTGGGACGGCACTGCCGCATGGAGCCAGATGCCCGCGTTGCTGCTGCAGTTCGTCATCTACCTCCCGCTACTGTGCAGCGTTGCCTTGTTCGACTTCTACCGTAAAAATTTGTGAAGCCCTGGCTCGCAAAACTACGCGCTGCTGCGTATCGAGACCAGCGCCGCCTTTCGCTGGTGCCGCTACCGGTGTGGCTGCTGTTTGCTTGTGCTGTGCTCTGGCAGACCATCTGGGCCGGGATGAATCCCCGGACGGCACCGGCGGCAAGTGATCTCGCGCCGCCACCCACGGCCGCCGCAGTGCATATCTCCAGCCTGGGCGAGCCGCTGGCGTGGGCCAAGCTGGCAAATTTGTCGCTACAGACCTACGACAACCAACCCGGCATCAGCCTGCCCTTCAAGCGCCTCGACTACGCACGCATTGAGGACTGGCTGACGCGCATACTGGAGTTGGACCCGTACGGCCAATATCCCCTGCTCGCCGCCAGCCGCCTGTACGGCGCCGTCGAAGACCCCTCGCGCCAAAGGCGCATGCTCGACTTTGTGCAGCGCCAGTTCCTGCTTGACCCAAACCGCCGCTGGCAATGGCTGGCCCACGCCGCATTCGTCGCACGCCACCAGTTAAAAGATCTCTCTCTCGCCGTGCGCTACGCGGAATCCTTGCGGCTGCACGCCAAGAGCCCGCGCGTGCCGGCATGGGCCAGACAAATGGAAATATTCATGCGCGTAGACATGAATGAATACGAGACCGCCAAGCTTTTGCTCGGCGCCCTGTTGGCAAGCGGTGAAGTCACTGACCCTTCAGAATTCCGCTTTCTGTCTGGACGCTTGGCCGAGTTACAGGCTACCGCTGACACTACCCCACCGTCCGGCGTACATCCCAAAAACTGACGAAATTTCGGCAGTGCTGTTGTAGGTTTGACAGAAATAGCTGTCAAAAACTGAAAAATCACCAAAAAAAACAGCGGCTTGCCCTTACTTGCCCTTACAATCCCGTTTTTGGCATGGCACGCGGATTGCATTGTGCGTATTGCATAACAGGTAACAGCGGTTAAACATTCCATCATCCAAACGAGGGATAACATGCGCAAACAACAAGGCTTTACACTGGTTGAAATTGCGATCGTGCTGGTCATCATCGGGCTTTTGCTCGGCGGGATTTTGCGCGGTCAGGAGTTGATTCAGAATGCGCGGGTC
>JANNCZ010000470.1:0-1639 GCA_031387185.1 Burkholderiales bacterium | reverse complement strand
CAAACTGCTTGACGACAGCAATCAGGCGATCCTCAAGCAGACCATGGTGAACCTGCAGGACGCAACCAAAAAAATCGGCCAGCTCGCCGACGAAGTGCAGCCCGCTGCCAATAGCATCACCGCACTCGCGGGCGATGGCCGGCGCACGCTCACCAATGCGGATGGCATGCTCGGCAACATCAGCAAGCTTGCGGTAGACATCAACAAGAAGCTCGATGCCGTCGATGGCCTCGCCAAGAGCGCCGCCCAAATCGGCCAGAGCGCAGTACAGATCAGCCAGAGTGTGGAGCGCGTCACACAAACCGTGACCAGCGTCGAAGCGCAAACGATACCGCGCGTCAACACCCTGATGGAAGACGCCGCCCGCAGCCTGCGCACGATGGACAAGGTGACCGAAAAAATTGGCGATGAGCCGGCCAGTGTGCTGTTCGGCGCGCCGCCGCCTGCGCCGGGGCCGGGTGAGGCGGGCTTTGCCGCGCCGGCCGGCGCGGCGAAATAGGATAGCCGTGACGATGGTTACCGCATTGACCGCGATGACGATTTTGCCCGCGAGCGCGAACGCAGGCACCGCCGGTACCAGAACATTTTTGTGGAGTGAACGATGAAAAAAATCATGCTGGTGGCAGCCCTCAGTGTCGGTGCGGCCACATCTCTGAGCGGCTGCGGCGTCGGCCCCAAGCCCAAAGAAGCTGTCGGCGCTTACGACTTTGGCCTGCCGTCCCCGGCACCCTCTGTGCCAGTGAAAGGCCTGAGCCAGGCATTGGTCACTGCGCCAAACTGGATGGATTCGACCGCGCTCTACTACCGCCTCGCTTACGTCAACGCCGCGCGGCCCGCTGCCTATGCACAAACGCGCTGGGTGTCGACCCCGAGCAACCTGATCGAAGCGCGCCTCAAGGAGCGTGCAGTGGCAGGTGGCGTATTGCTTGGTGGCGCGGGGCCGGCGCTGCGTGTCGAAATTGATGAATTTGCCCAGGTGTTCGATCAGGAAAAAAGCAGCCGCGCGGTGCTGCGTGCGCGCGCGTCACTCGCCAGCGGACGCGATGTGACGGCGCAGAAAGCGTTCAGCATCGATGTGCCGTCAGCCACTCCCGACGGCCCCGGTGGTGCTGCTGCACTGGCGTCAGCGGCCAACCGTTTGGTCGATGAGGTATTGACATGGACTGCCACTGCGGCGAAATGAGCGGCGAAATGATTGCGGCGCGCATGCAGGGGATTGCCGCGCGCGTACTGGACGCCGCACACGCTGCACCATGTCTCGCGGCCCAATGACATGGCAGCGCGCGGCTCACCCCTCGCGCGCGAACTCGCTGCTGTTTATGCGTTGCTGATCGCTTACGCCACGCTGCATCCGTTTACCGGCTGGCGCGACCAGGGCCTCTCCCCTTTCGCGTGGCTCGCGATCTGGCCCAAGGTATTTCTCAGCGGCGACCTCACCTTTAACTTGCTCGCCTACGTGCCGCTCGGCATGCTGCTGGTGTGGGCCATGTTCCCCGCAGTGCGCGGTGTGCTCGCGGTCATCCTTGCCTTGCTGGCGGGTCTGGCGTTGTCGTGCGCGCTCGAATCGCTGCAATCGTATTTGCCTTCGCGCATTCCCTCACTCGCCGATTTTGCGACCAATGGCCTGGGAGCCTTGGTG
>JANNCZ010000416.1:0-10706 GCA_031387185.1 Burkholderiales bacterium | reverse complement strand
TCGACCTGCGTCAGGTTGCGCATGATGAGTTCGCGGTCTTGCGGGCGGCAGGGTGCGATAGTGAAGCCACAGTTGCCGATGATCGCCGTGGTGACGCCGAGGGCAGGCGAGGGCGCGATGCCACTGTCCCAGGTGATCTGCGCGTCGTAGTGCGTGTGGTTGTCGATGATGCCGGGCATTAGGGCAAGACCGCTGGCGTTGATGGTTTGGCGGGCCTCGACTGCGCTGGTGGATGCCGGGCCAACATGGGCAATGCGGCCATCCTTTACGGCGAGATCACCGGTGACCGGGGCGCTGCCGGTGCCGTCAAACAGTTGCGCGTTTTTAATCAGGAGATCATGCATGGACAGGAGGGCTTTCAAAAAATGTGCGGGAGACCGCTTGCGCGGCGTCGCGTTGCGTTGCGTGGGGGATGCGGAATGAACAAGACTGTATGAGCGTCAGAGGCGGGCCTCTATAATTTCAATTTTAGCCGCAGCCCATTTCAGATTCATCAGCGCACTGGCTTTCGCGTTGTGTGTTCTCACATGTGTTTGCCTCGATTCACCCGCAGCACTTCTCCCTCTCTTGATGTCCGAACTCCTTGCGAACCTGAATCAGGAACAGTTTGCCGCTGTCACCCTTCCCAACCAATCTGCCTTGATCCTGGCCGGCGCGGGCTCCGGCAAAACCCGCGTCCTCACCACGCGCATCGCCTGGCTGATCCAGACCGGGCAAACCAGCCCGGCCAACATCCTCGCGGTCACGTTCACCAATAAGGCCGCCAAGGAGATGACGGCGCGCCTTTCGGCGATGCTGCCCATCAACCTGCGCGGCATGTGGATCGGCACTTTTCACGGGCTGTGCAACCGCTTTTTGCGCGCGCATCATCAGGACGCCGGCTTGCCGGCCATGTTCCAGATTCTCGACTCGGCCGATCAACTTTCGGCCATCAAGCGCTTGCTGAAAGCGCTCAATGTCGATGATGAAAAACATCCACCCAAGGAGGTGATGTATTTCATCAACGGCAACAAGGATGCGGGCCTGCGACCCCAGCATGTCGAGGCCGACGATGACTTTGGCCGCCGCCGCGTGGAGCTGTATCGCGCCTACGACGAGCAGTGTCAGCGCGAAGGCGTGGTCGATTTTGCGGAACTGTTGCTGCGCACGTACGAACTGCTGGTGAAGAACGAGTTGCTGCGCGAGCACTACCAGGTGCGCTTCAAGCACATCCTGGTTGATGAGTTTCAGGACACCAATGTGTTGCAGTACAAATGGCTGAAACTGTTGGCTGGAGCGGGTCTTCAGGGTGTTGCATCGTCAAAGGCAAACGCCATTTTTGGGGTTGGGGACGACGATCAGTCGATTTACGGCTTCAGAGGCGCCCGTGTTGGCAACATGCTCGACTTCGAACGTGACTTCCATGTGCAGAACCTGATTAAGCTGGAACAAAACTACCGCTCGCACGGCAACATTCTCGACGCGGCCAATGCGCTGATCAAAAACAATGCGCAACGTCTCGGCAAAAATCTGTGGACCGATGCGGGGCACGGCGAACCAGTGCGCGTGTTTGAGTCGCAGACCGATCTCGATGAAGCGCGCTGGATCATCTCCGAAATCAAATCACTGATTGCCGACGGATCGAAGCGCAGCGAGATTGCGCTGCTGTACCGCTCCAATGCACAGAGCCGCGTGATCGAGCAGATGTTGTTTAGCGAAGGCATTCCTTACAAGGTCTACGGCGGCCTGCGTTTTTTTGAGCGTGCCGAGGTCAAGCACGCGATCGCGTATTTGCGCCTGCTGGCGAACCCCGACGACGATACCTCTTACGCGCGCGTCGTCAACTTCCCGGCGCGTGGCATCGGTGCGCGTTCGCTGGAGCAGTTGAACGATGCCGCCAAGACGCGCGACATGGCGAATCCGGCTGGCATCTCGTTTTATCGCGCGGTGGCGCTGTTGCCGCAAGGCAAGGCGGGGCAAGCATTTGCGTCGTTCAACAAGTTGATCGACGGCATGCGCGCTGCCGCCGAACATCTGCCGCTCAAGGAAATCATCGACCACGTGTTGACGCACTCTGGCCTGCGCGCACATTACAAGGGTGAGCGCGAAGGGCAGGAGCGTCTGGAAAATCTGGAAGAACTGCTCAATGCGGCGGCCAACTTCATTCAGGAAGACGAAGACAGCCTGATCGCATTTCTTACCCACGCATCGCTCGAAGCCGGCGACAACCAGGCCGATGCAGGCCAGGATGCCGTGCAGATGATGAGTGTGCATTCCTCCAAAGGATTGGAGTTCAATCAGGTGTTCATCACTGGCCTGGAGGAAGGCCTGTTTCCCCACGAGAACTCGACCAAGGAGCTCGATGGCCTCGATGAAGAGCGGCGCCTGATGTATGTTGCGATCACGCGTGCGCGTCAGCGGCTCTATCTCTCGTTCGCACAGACGCGCATGCTGCATGGGCAGACCCGCTACAACTCGAAGTCGCAGTTTCTCAACGAGATTCCGGAGCAGGTGCTCAAGTGGCTCACCCCGCGCTATGGCGCGATGTGGGCGGGCGACAGTGATTTCGCGGCAGTACAACAGCCGGCCTACGCCAAAAGCAACACGTCGGCGGATGCGGTGCGCGCCGGCACAGGCAGCAACGGCAACGGCTGGCAGGGCGAGGGACGCGCCGGTTGGCGCGTGGGTCAAAACGTATTGCACGCCAAGTTTGGCAGCGGCGTGATTGTCGATGCCGAAGGCTCGGGCCAGGACGGCCGCCTGCAAGTCAACTTTGGCCGCAATGGCGTCAAGTGGCTGGCGCTGGCTTACGCCAAATTGGAGAAGGTGTGATGACTGAAAAAATTCTGGGCGTAGAGCACAGCGCGCCCGCGTTCGCCGTGCCGCCGGGTGCTTGCGACTGCCACACCCACGTCTTCGGCCCCGCCGCAGACTATCCGTTCTGGTCCGGGCGCGCCTATACGCCGGGCGACGCATCGCTCGAAGACTTGCTCGCGGTGCATCGCGCCCTCGGCATCGAACGCGTGGTGATCGTGCATCCCAGCCCCTACGGGGCCTACAACGCCTGCACGGTCGACGCCGTGCGCCGCATCGGGGCCAACGCGCGCGGAGTCGCAGTGATCGATCAACATACGACGGATGACGAGTTGCAATCGATGCACGCGGCCGGTGTGCGCGGCGCCCGCGCCAATCTCGAAACCGCCGGCGTGAGTGATCCGCAGGCAGCGGCGGACGCCTTGCACTGGACCGCGAACCGCGTCGCGCCGTTCGGCTGGCACGTGCAGACCTTCACCAATCTCAACGTCATCGCGGCGCTGCATGGTGCGATCCAGCGTCTGGCCACACCGCTGGTAGTCGATCACATCGGCCGCGCGCGCGCCGAACTGGGTGTCGAGCAGAAGGGTTTTACCGAGTTGCTCGATCTGGTGGCGTCAGGCAAAGCCTATGTCAAGCTTTCTGCCGCGCAGCGCGTCTCCAGCGCGTCCGATTGCGCTGACGTGGCACCGTTGGTGCAAGCGCTGGTGCGTGCCAACGCCGCGCGCATGCTATGGGGCAGCGACTGGCCGCATCCCGGTGGCAACCGCCATGCGCCAGGTGCCCTCGACAACATCGAACCGTTTAACCCGGTTGATGATGGCCATGCGCTTAATCGTCTTGCGGGCTGGGTGGGCGATGCGGGCGTGATGCAGCAAATAATGGTCGACAACCCCGTCAGGCTGTACGGGTTCTGATACTGAGAAACGGCGACGTAGAGATTTCGAACCGGCGACTCAGCGCCGCGTCACTGACACAACGCACTGACCCAACGCACAGCCACAACTCTGAGCCGCAAATCGCGCCAAGATGCGCATCCACCGTCTTGTCAAACGGTCAACGCGGTTTCGCCGCTTGCAGCTTGGGTGCCGGTGGCGGGCCGAACACGTCGACATAGCTCGCGTAAAACGACGTCATGATGGCGCAGGCCACAGCGATCATGTAGGGCAGCATGAGAAACACGGCGAAGGTCGCAGCGTTTGGGTCTGCGGGCAACACCGCACCCAACAGACCGCCAGCCAGCATCGGAATCACTGCGCCAAACAACAGCCAGCCAGCGCTGTAGACCATAAAGGCGTTGCGGTTGCGCCAGCTGGCGAAGAAGCTGAAGAACAGCGCCTTGCCCGCGCCAACACCGCCCCAAAAGCACAGCGAGGGCGCAAACCAGAACGCCATCATCACGGGCGTATAGAGCGCCAGTGCCACCAGCCCGCCAGTGCGCATTTCAATCGCGGGGACGCCTTCAGGCGCTATGCTGAACAGCACGTCGCCGCCAATCAGGCGGCTGATAAGCATCAGGATCGTCATGCAGGTGAGGTACGCGATGCCGAGCGCAATTTGCTGGCGTGTGTTGTGGCGCAGCGGAACAAAGAGCTGTCCTGGCAAGGGCGGCAATTTGTGATTGGCCGCATGACAGGCCACCATGTAACCGGCAGAGATGGTGGGTACCAGGAGCACCAGCAAGATCGGCCCCAGCACCGGCACGACCCGCAACATCAGCATCAGAAAAATATAGAACAGCAGCAGAAGCACCCAGAACGCGGGGTAGGGCCGGAACAGCGCGAAGCCTTGCAACACCCACTGCCAGCCGCGTGCGGGCGCAACCAGTTTGGGATCAAGCTTGGGCGCGTTTCCGGGGGCTGACATGTTTCCACCGCCGGGCGCTGGTGGCGGCGTTTGATCGGGGGGGAGTGGCGGCGGCGGCGTGGCCGGGCGCGGCGATGGTTCCGTAGCCTGCGGTGCGGTTGCCTCGGGCGGCGGTGAGGCCGCCATTGCCGGCGGCGGCGGCGGCGCTGCGTCAGGTTGCGGTGAAGCGGGGTCGGGCTTGTCCATCAGGCAATCCAGGGTAGATCAGCGCGCTCACGGCGCAGACGCAATATGCGCTCGAAGTGGCTGGGGTCGTGCGGGGTAATCATTTCACCGGCGCGCGGCAAATGGAAATCATACAGGCGCGAGAGCCAGAAGCGCAGCGCTGCCGCGCGCAGCATCACCGGCCACGCGGTGTGTTCGGCGTCAGTCAAGGGTCGCACGCGGTGATAGGCCGCGAGAAATACACGCGCCTCGGTGTCGATCAAGTCACCCGGCTTGCGCCCGCCGTGATCGGCCGAGTGCACGATGCACCAGTCGTTGACGCACACCGCAAGGTCGAACAACAGGGCATCGCACCCGGCAAAGTAATAGTCAATAAAGCCGCCGAGGCGCGAGCTGCCATCTGCCTGCTCTTCGAACAACACGTTGTCGCGAAACAGGTCGGCGTGGATTGGGCCGCGCGGCAAGGCGGCGTAGCGGTGCGCGGCTTGATACCGCAATTCGTCCTGAAGCAGCGTGCGCGTTGGATCGTCGAGGAAGGGCAGCACATGCGGTGCGGTCACGCTCCACCAGTGCGGCCCGCGCGGGTTGTCTTGTGCGCCGGGAAATGCTTGCCCGGCCAGATGCATGAACGCCAGCATGGCGGCAACCTCTGCACGTTGCGCATCGGTTGGACGCAGATGCGAGGCGCCCGGCAAGCGCCGCACAATCGCCGCTGGCTTGTTTTTAAGCAGGTGAAAGTTGTGGCCATCGCGGCCCTTTTCCGGGCCGGGGCAGGGCACACCGGCAGCGTTCAGATGTGCGGTAAGGTTAAGATAAAACGGCAGTTCTGCGGCAGTGAGTTTCTCGAAAATCGTCAGTACGTACTCGCGACGCACGCCGGCGAGTTGCGTGCTGAGGAAAAAATTGCTGTTCTCGATGCCCGATGCGATACCGCGCAATTCAATGGCTTGACCCAAATCGTATTGGGTCAGCCAGAGTGCAAGGTCATCCAGCGTGAGAGAGGTGAAAACTGCCATGCGTGCGCCGGCCCGGGGCCTCAGTTGCGTAGATTGCGTCGGTGGAGCGCGGGCGTTCGCAGGGGAGCGCTGGCGGGGAAATGGTTGAAGCGAGAGTCGACGGTGCGGCGAATCAGAAGGTCGAGATCACCCACATCGGTACGCTGATGCTGCGCGCATCGACCTGACCGTTGGAGGGAATCAGCTGCCCGCCTCCGGTCTGATCGAGCAGCACGTAGGGCGCACCGCCGGGCGGCGTGACGCGCACCATGTAGAGCTTGCCGTTGACGCGGAATTCCTCGACCTTATCGGCACCACGCTGCTTGATGGTGATCTCTGGTTCGAGCTTGGGATCAATCGGAATTTGCGGCGGGGATGAAATTTCCGGCAATGGTTCAAGCTTGGGCGGGTTTTGAGCGAGCGCGGGTGTGGTGGCGACCAGGGCCGCGAGCGGCAATGTCAACGCTGCCGCGAACGGCAATGCCAACAGGGCAGCGATCATGGCCAACCGCGAACACGCGCGCGCGGAATCAGAGAGGAGCCGGAGTGTTTTCATGGGAGCATTTTAGCAAGCTGATGATCGATTCTCACGCGGACGTTGACGGTGGTTGTTGCGCCAGATCAACATGAATACACTGCGGCTGGCGCCTGCCTCCGGCACCAAGCAGCGGTGAAGACATGCATTGGTGTCCTGGGTTCACAGATACAACAGGCGCTCGCGTTCCACCGCAGACGGAGTGAAGCCCTTGGTCTCGTAAAACTTGAAGATGGTGCCAACGATTTCGTCCGGGTCATCGAGAAAGGTCATGAGGTCAATGTCACCTGGCTCGATCAGCTTGCGCGTCACGAGTTGATCGCGCATCCAGTCGGCAAGACCGCGCCAGAACGTGGTGCCGACCATGATGATCGGCATCTTTGGTGCCTTGCCGGTCTGTACCAGGGTCAGAGCCTCCATCAACTCATCGAGGGTGCCAAAGCCGCCTGGCATCACGACGTAGGCGCAGGCGAATTTGACGAACATGTACTTGCGCGCAAAAAAGTGGCGAAAGTAGAGCGACACGTTCTGATGCATGTTGGGCTGCTGCTCGCGCGGCAATTCGATGTTCAATCCGACAGCGGCGCTTGTGCCATCAAAGGCACCACGATTGGCGGCTTCCATCAGGCCCGGCCCGCCACCGGAGATCACGGTGAAGCCCGCATCGGAGAGCTTGCGCGCGATGATTTCGGTCTGCTGGTAGACCGGGTCAGCGGGTAAAATCCGCGCGGAGCCGAAGATCGATACGGCGGGGCGCAAAGGCTCGAGTCGCTCGGTGGCCTCGACAAATTCCGACATGATGCCAAACAGCCGCCACGCCTCGCGCGCCGAGTAGTCCGGTGCCGGGTCGATCCGGTTGACTTGACGTTGCATTGCGCTTCTCCTTTGTTGCAGATTTCGCTGCTTACGTTGTTTCCGCAGCTTCCACTGGTACCGCTTTTTCCGCCGCTTTCGACGTTTCCGACGATCGCATCAGCCCGAGCACTCCCACCCGTCTTGTATCGCATCCTGCGCCGCCCCCATGCCTCGATTGCTTCTGGTTGACGGCTCGTCCTATCTCTATCGCGCGTTCCACGGTCTGCCTGATTTGCGCAGCCCCGCTGGTGAGCCGACCGGTGCCATGCACGGCGTGATTGCCATGCTGCGCAAGCTCAAGGCAGAGTATCACGCCGAGTATCTGGCGTGCGTGTTTGATGCCAAGGGCAAGACCTTTCGCGACGATCTTTACAGCGAGTACAAGGCGCAGCGCACGCCGATGCCCGATGATCTGCGCGTGCAGATTGAGCCGATCCACGAATTCGTGCGCGCGCTCGGCTGGCCGCTGTTGATGGTGGACGGCGTCGAAGCCGATGACGTGATCGGCACCCTGGCCGTGATGGCGGCGCACGAAGGCTTCGACACCGTGATTTCGACTGGCGACAAAGACCTCGCGCAGTTGGTCAATGATCATGTCACGCTGATCAACACCATGAGCAACGAGACGCTCGACATCGCCGGCGTGACGCAAAAGTTTGGCGTGCCGCCTGAGCGCATCGTGGACTACCTCACGCTGATGGGGGATGCGGTCGATAACGTCCCCGGCGTCGAAAAGGTCGGCCCCAAGACCGCTGTCAAGTGGCTTGCCGAATACGGTACGCTCGACGGTGTGATCGCGCATGCGGCTGACATCAAGGGCGTGGTCGGTGACAACTTGCGCAAAGCCCTCGACTGGCTGCCGCAAGGGCGCGTGCTGGTCACCGTGAAATGCGACGTGCCGGACTTGTCGCTCGCCGCGTTGAACCCGCCACCCGAAGACCACGCCGCGATGCGCGTCTTGTATGAGCGCTACGGCTTTCGCACTTGGCTCAAAGAGTTGGAAGGTGGCGAAACTGTTATTGGTGATAACGCTGAAACCTTTGGTGGGAGCGCATCTAAATGGCGCACCAAGCCGGGGTCCGCTCCTGCCAAGGCTTTCGGGGCAGTGCCAGTGCCGAATATGCCCACCGCGACGCTGCCGGTCATCCCGGTGCGCGACAAACAGTACGAAGCGATTCGCAGTCTCGACGCGCTGGAGCGTTGGATTGCGCTGCTCGATGCCGCGCCACTCGTTGCCGTCGATACCGAGACCACCGGCCTTGATTCACTCACCGCCAAACTGGTCGGCATCTCGTTCGCCATTGAGCCTTACGTGGGCGCTTATCTGCCGCTCATGCATCGCGGCCCGGACGTGTCGTCGCTTGATTTTGGCAGCGCCACAGCCGATGTCGCGCAGATCGATTTCGACACCGCACTCGCGCGGCTCAAGCCCTGGCTCGAGAACGCAGACAAAAAGAAGGTCGGGCAAAACCTCAAGTACGACACCCACATCTTTGCCAACCACGGCGTCCGCCTGCGCGGTGTTGCGCACGACACCCTGCTGCAAAGTTATGTGATCGAATCGCACAAGAGCCACGACATGGATTCACTGGCCGACCGGCACTTGGGCCGCAAGACCGTGAAGTTTGAAGAGGTCTGCGGCAAGGGTGTGAACCAGATCGGCTTCGATCAGGTGGCGATCGACAAGGCCACCAACTATGCGGCTGAAGATGCCGAAGTCACGATGCACCTGCACCGCATGCTGTGGCCGCAGGTGGAGGCCGATGCCAAGCTCGCCGCGATTTATGCGCTGGAGCTGCCGGTGGCGCAGGTGCTGTTCAAGATGGAACGCACCGGCGTGCTGGTTGACGCCGCCTTGCTGGAAAAGCAAAGTGGCGAACTCGGCGCGCGCATGCTGGAGTTGGAGCAAAAGGCTTACGAGGTTGCTGGGCAACCGTTCAACCTCGCGAGCCCGAAGCAGATCGGCGAAATCTTTTTTGAAAAAATGAAATTGCCGGTGGTCAAGAAGACACCATCAGGCGCACCCTCGACGGATGAAGAGGTGCTGCAAAAGCTCGCCGAAGACTATCCGCTGCCCAAAATTTTGCTCGACTATCGCGGTACCGCGAAGCTCAAAAGCACCTATACCGACAAGCTGCCGAAAATGATCAACGCGCAAACCGGGCGCGTGCACACCAACTATGGGCAGGCGATTGCAGTCACCGGCAGGCTCGCGTCAAACGATCCGAATTTGCAAAACATTCCGATCCGCACCGCAGAAGGGCGGCGCATTCGCGAGGCCTTCATCGCACCGGCGGGGCGCTGCATTGTCTCGGCCGACTATTCGCAGATCGAGTTGCGCATCATGGCGCACATCTCGAAAGACGCGGCCTTGCTCGCGGCCTTCGCGGCCGGGGAAGACGTGCATCGCGCTACTGCATCCGAGATTTTCGGCACGCCACGCGGCGAAGTCACCAGCGAGCAGCGCCGCTACGCCAAGGTGATTAACTTCGGGCTGATCTACGGCATGAGCGCGTTTGGCCTCGCGGGCAATCTCGGCATAGAGCGTCACGCTGCGCAGAATTATATAGACCGCTATTTCGAGCGTTTCGCCGGTGTCAAGCGTTACATGGATGACACGCGCGTGACGGCCAAACAAAACGGCTACGTCGAGACCGTATTCGGCCGCCGCCTGTGGCTGGCCGAGATCAACAGCCCAAATGGCCCGCGCCGCCAGGGCGCAGAGCGTGCCGCCATCAACGCGCCGATGCAGGGCACCGCGGCTGATCTCATCAAGATGTCGATGATCGCAGTGCAGGACTGGATCGAACGTGATCAACTGCAATCGCGCCTTATCATGCAGGTACATGATGAATTGGTGCTCGAAGTGGCGAACGATGAGCTTGAACTTGTGCGTGAAAAGGTGCCCGCGTTGATGGCGGGTGTGGCCGAGCTCGACGTCAGGCTCGAAGCCGAACTTGGTGTCGGTGCCAATTGGGATCGGGCGCACTAAGGCGGCATGTGATGGCACGTTTTCTCCAGTCCTGGTTCGCCTGCGCGGCTGCGGCAGCACTACTCTCGCTGAGCGGCGGCACGGGCGCTGCGTCATTGGGCGCGCCGGTGCTCGAATCCGGCCTCGGCGAAACGCTGCGCATCATCCTGCCGGTGATTCCTACCGGCCGTGACCGGCTGACGCTTGATTGTGTGAAGCTGCGCTCTGGCGGAGAACTCAACGATATTTCCGACGGCGTGCGCGCAGACATCGTCACCACTGGTAACCGGCAGGCCGTTGTCTTGACCACAGTGAGACCGGTCAACGAACTGGTGATCAGCGTCGGTGTGAGTCTCGAATGCGGCGCGTTCTTTTTGCGGCGCTATACCTTTTTGCTGGACTTGCCCTCTGGAGAGCGCAGGAGTGCAGCCGTTTCTGCTGCATCGCCGCCAGCGCCGCCGTCCTTGGCGCTTCCGGATGGAACTGCTGCACCCACTGCCGCTACCGCGACCACCAGCGTGGCAGC
>JANNCZ010000407.1:0-1640 GCA_031387185.1 Burkholderiales bacterium | reverse complement strand
TGGTGCGCGACGCAGGCATTCAGCAGGAATAAGCCGCAAGGCGTGCCATAAGCCGCAGGGCATGCCTTTGGGGACGCCGCATGGCGTGCTTCTGAGTACGCCGCATGGCGCGCAAGCGGGTAAGCCGCGCGGGGCACACGTGAGTAAGCCGCGCAGCGTGCGCCTGGCGTTAGGTTGCGTTTCCTTCGCCGCGCTGCGCCAGCCACGCCGACAGCACGCTGGCCCCCATCACCAGCATGCCACCGGCGATTTCCTTCGGCCCCAGCGTCTCACCGGCGAGCCACCAGCCACCGAGCGCGGCGAACACCAGTTCGGACAAATAGATCACGATGGCCAGATTGGCTGGTGTGCGCTCGAGGCCGTATTGCACCACCCAGTTGCACAACAGCATCACGCAGCCCACGAGCACTGCCAGACCCGCCGTGAGCCACGGTTGCGCGGGCATGGTGAGTGGCTGATCGAGCAGCGCCGCCGCGAGCAAACCGGCAGCCACGCAACCACCGAAGATGTAGAACGAGCGCACGCCGGTGTCGATACCGCCCGTCTTGCGGATCAATACATTGGCCAGCGCAAACGTCACGCCCGAGGCGAGGCCCAGCCACTCCGCCCAATCGCGCGGCCACGGCAGGCCCAATGCAGGATTCCACAGCATCACAGCGGCACCAACCAGTGCAATGGCCGTGGCCGGCAAGCTGCGGCGCGACGGCACTTCACGCAGCAGCCACCACGCCAGAGGCACCGTCCACACCGGCGCGATGTAAAACAGCAGCACCACACGCGCAACTTGCCCGTAGATGGCCGCAATCAAAAACCCGACATTGGCGCAACCCGCTGCCAGCCCCACCCACAGCAACATACGGGTCACCGGCACCGCACGCACGCGCCGGTGGAACAGCGCGGTGATCACGATCCAGGCAAAACCGTAGGTGAACACAGTGGCCCATGCCGCCGCCAAACCGTCGGCGCGCAAGGCGCGGTAGGGGTACCAGACCAGCCCCCAGATCAGCGCGCCGGTGAGCAGGGCAAACACATTGGCGGCGGGCAGATGCATGCGGTTTTGAGAGGAGAAAACGTGAAGCTTACGTGGCGGTGCGCGGCGCATCGCGAGCAATCACGCAAAGAGGGGGCTTTATAATTGCGTGATGAATCCGCGTCTTGCTTTGCTGCAGCCCTACCCGTTCGAGAAGCTGCGTTTGCTATTTTCGTCGATCACTCCGCCCGCTGGCATCAAGCCGGTCAGTCTGGGCATTGGTGAGCCGCAACACCCCACGCCGGCATTCATCAAAGACGCCCTGACAGCGAATCTCAAAGGCCTGGCCAGCTACCCCGCGACTGCAGGCAGCGAAGCGCTGCGGCGCTCGATCGGCGCGTGGCTGGAGCGGCGCTATGGCCTGCGCGGCCTCGACGCCGTGACCCAGGTGCTGCCGGTCAACGGCTCGCGCGAAGCGCTGTTTGCGTTGACGCAAACCGTGGTGGACCCGAGCCGCGCTGGCGCGACCGTAGTCTGCCCAAACCCGTTCTATCAAATTTACGAAGGCGCAGCCCTATTGGCCGGCGCGCGCGCGCATTTTGTGCCGGTGAGCGCGGCGCGCAATTACGCTTGCGATTTTTCCAGTGTGCCTGCCGAGGTGTGGTGCGCC
>JANNCZ010000406.1:0-3118 GCA_031387185.1 Burkholderiales bacterium | reverse complement strand
GCCACCAAGACCGTGATGCTCGGCTTCGAGACCCTCACCGACGTGCACTGGCACATGTCGGGTGAAGTGGTGCTGATGACGCTGCTCGGCGGCATGGGCACGGTGCTGGGGCCGGTGGTCGGCGCCTTCACCGTGAAGGTGCTCGAAGACAAGCTCGGCGACTTCGGCGACCTGCTCGCCGTGACCACCGGCATCGAATGGTTCAAGACCATCGGCGAATCGGTGACCATCGTCACCGGCCTGATCTTCGTGGTCTGCGTGCTGGCGTTCCGGCGCGGCATTGTGGGTGAGCTGGCGGCGTTGCTGAAGAAAAAGCAGCCCTAGTACCTGGCCGTAAACCGTTGGTGGGGGCTGGTCTTGGCCTGATGTAGCGAATTACAAGGATGTTTCCACCGAGACCTTGAACCGCGCACGGTCGTATGACGCATCGTCGTAAATCGGCACCGGCAGGTGGCGCGCGACGACGCCCCAGGCGCGAGTCAGGTCGTGGGTCATCAGTTTGCGCTGCTTGCGCGCAATGCGTTATCTCCCCGCCACCGCCAGCACCGCCTTGGGATTGGTGCTCGCAATGGCCAACAAGGTTCGGGCGGCGCCGCTTGGTTGCTTGCGTCCCTGCTCCCAACCTTGAAGTGTGCGAACCGAAACGCCCATGAGCGTTGCGAACTGTGACTGGGACAGACCGGTTTTCTCACGCGCCTCAATGGCAGGCGAAGCAACGACGTGAAGCCGGCCGGCTTTCATTTCGCGCACCGACTCAAGAAGCTCGGCCGCCAGATCGCGTGTGGCTTCGTATGCGGCAAGTTTGGCTTTGGAAAGAGGTTTACTTTTCAAGGGCACGGCGGATCTCCTTCAATTTTGGTCCGGTAAGATTGTCGGTCTTTGCCTTGGCATACAGCGTGAGCAAGACCAGCTCGCCTTCTGCGGCGCGCATGAAATAAATGACGCGTACACCGCCAGACTTGCCTGAACCAGCGCGACCCCAGCGAACCTTGCGAATGCCGCCGGACTCGGGCACGACATCTCCGGCCGTGGGGCGCTCAGCGATATAGGCGGCAAACGCTCCTCGCTCCTCCTCAGTCAAGTAAAGCGGCCATTGGCGCTGGAACAGGGACGTTTCGACTACAGTGAGCATTGCGCCACTATACTCCTAAGGCGCATAAATGTCCAACGCAAGTTTCTGAGTACCCAACCCAGACGCGGGCGAGTCACGGAGCAACGCTACCGACTCGTCAAGCAGCAAGCGCATCGTCAACCAAACGCGCACTCGTCGCCTCAAGTACAGCTATAGCCTTTTCGCGGGATACCGAATGGAAATCCTCGAGAAAGTCTTCGAGAGTGGATGTTCCTTCCAGCTAGTCGCAGAGGTAAGAGGTTCTTGACGAGTACGCGTCTACCCGCTTAGGCGGTAGTTGGGGTCACTCGACCGTCACGGTGAACGAAACCGGTGACAGCGCCGCCATCATCGAACCTGATCATTTTGCCCAGCCTGGACAAGAAGCGCGGACCCGCGGCAACGAGGACGATGATTCCCCACAAGGTAATGAGCGCGCCAGCGGCGTTGACCACTGTCGGCGAGGAGATGCCTGAGGTAAAAGCCACGTCGACCGCAGCGTGGAACAGCGCGACCACGAGGATGCTGCCGCGGCTCTCGTTATAGAACCATGTGAGCAATACCGCGCCGGTCAGCAAGCTGAAGAACCAGCCCGCGACGCCGATCGCATCCATGCTGGTGTAGCCGGGGCGATAGAAGAACAGCGGCAAATGCCAGAGAGCCCATCCCAAGGTAAGCAGAAGCGAGGCGACCAGGGCGGAGTGGCGGGTCTGCAGTCGGGGAAGGGCGAACCCCCTCCAGCCCACCTCTTCGCCAAACCCGAATGAAACGATGTTGTAGGCGAGGAACGCGAGAGCTGAAAACTGGGGGAACTCGCGCGAGCTGCCCAAGCCCGCCAGCGACACGCTCTCCCCAGCCAACACCGACGCCCCAACGACTGCCAACGCGAGGAGGGCATACGGAGCAAGCAGGGCGACCGCCACCCAGACCAGGCGTCCGCGCCACAGGCCCATCCGCCGCAATAGATCACCAGGTCCCGCCAGGCCGGATTCCATGGCAGACACCAGGAAGGCTGCCGCGATCGGCCCCAACGCGCCCAGTGCATGGTGGAAAGGCAGCACCGGCAAACCGTGGACGCCGAACGCAGGCAGCCAGAGCGGTGCCCAGATCAGCCACGAAATGGCGTAGGCGAGCGCAACGAAGGCGGCCAGCGGGTGACGGTGATTCATGCCAGGCGGTTGGTTGGTTTCACGAAACTCCGAGCTCATCAACAAGGGGTTCTTGGCGGGGCGCGGCTATAAAAATGTTTCCACCGAAACCTTGAATCGCGCCGCAAGCGCCTTCGCCAGCGTTTTCGAAATCGCGCGATCCCCGCGCAGGATCTTCGACAGCGTACCTTGATCGACCAGATCGGCCAGATCGGTCTGCTTCAATCCGTGTTGCTGCATCAGAAACTTGAGCGTTTCGTGCCGCGGCGGCGCTTCGACGCGGTGATGTTTTTCATCATAGTCCGCGATATGGCCACCGAGCATGTCGAGCAGGCCGGCGAGAGGATGGTCTTCGTCGTCGCCGACATGATCGACCAGCACGTTCATCGCCTCCACGGCGCGGTCATACGACTTGTCGTCGAAAATCGGCACCGGCAGGTGGCGCGCCACGACGCCCCAAGCGCGAGTCAGGTCGCGGGTCATCAGTTTTGGATCGATGGCGGACATTTTCATGTTTCATCCTTTCTGTATTGCCTTGGTCCAGCGGTCATACTCGGCGTGCGTGAAGACGTGGCGGACATACACTTTTCTGACGGCGTAATGCACCACGGCGATCAGACGGAAGTTGTTGCCGCCGATGTCGAACACGGTATAGGGAGCGACATAGTCGGCGCTGCCGAACACGCCCTTGAGGTCGGTGAAATCCATGAACACGTTGCGGCTCATCGTCGCCACCCACGCACGCAGTGGATTTTCCGCCCGCGGATGCTTCATCCAGAAAGTGCGCAGCGCTTTCTCGGAAATGACGTGCATCGGCATGGGGAGAGCATATGGCAAATTGCCATAAATATCAAGCCTA
>JANNCZ010000401.1:0-9564 GCA_031387185.1 Burkholderiales bacterium | reverse complement strand
ACCGCGTTACCGCGTTACCGCGTTACGCTGCCGCGTTGGCGGCGGGCGTCACGCAGCAGCAGCGGCAACGCTACAACTTGTAGAGGGTCTGAATCAGTTGTGCGGTCTGCGCGCGATCCGCCGGGGCGGCCTGCGCCAGGGCTGCGGTTGGCGCATGCATCAGCTTGTTGGTAAGCGCGCGGCTGAGCGCTTCAACCACTTCAGCGGCGCTCTTGCCCTGCTCCAACGCCTTGAGGGCGCGTTGCATTTCTTCATCGCGCAGGGCATCGGCCTGCTCGCGCAGACGCTTGACCAGCGGCGCCGAGTTGCGCGCGTCGAGCCAGTGCATGAAGCCCTGCACGCGTGTATCGATAATCGCTTCGGCTTGCGCCACCGCGCTCTTGCGTGCGTCCATGCCCTCCTGCACCACGCCGCCCAGATCATCGACGGTGTACAGATACACGTCGTCAAGCTCCGCCGCTTCCGGTTCGATGTCGCGCGGCACTGCGAGATCGACCATGAACATCGGGCGGTGGCGGCGCTTTTTGAGCGCCGATTCAATCAGGCCAAGACCGATGATCGGCAGTGTGCTGGCGGTGCAGGAGACCACGATGTCGAACTTGTGCAACTCGGCCGGCAACTCACCAAGGCGGATCGCGCGCCCGTGCTGGCCTTTGAGCCCGAGTCGCGCGACCAGATTTTCAGCGCGCTCGGCGCTGCGATTGGCCACCGTGATCGATAGCGGATTCTGTGCTGCAAAGTGTGTCGCGCACAGGTCGATCATTTCGCCCGCGCCGACGAACAGCACGTGGGTGTCAGCGAGCGAGGGATAAATGCGTGCGGCAAGGCGTACCGCAGCCGCTGCCATCGACACCGACTGGGTGCCGATGGCGGTGGCGCTGCGCACCTCCTTGGCGGTGGCGAACGAGCGCTGGAACAACTGATGCAACGTGGTGCCGAGCGCGCCAGCGCTCTGGGCACTCCTGGCCGCGTCTTTCATCTGTCCCAGTATCTGCGGCTCGCCCAGCACCACCGAATCGAGGCCGGCGGCGACGCGGAACGCGTGGCGCACCGCGCGCTCCTGGTCGAGGGCGTACAGGTGCGGGGTAAGTTTTTCCGCGTCAAGCTGGTGGTAGCCGGCCAGCCACTGCGCAGTGTCGCGCGCCGTAATGGCGGCGGCACTACTGCTCTCTGAGACGCAATAAATTTCGGTGCGGTTGCAGGTCGAGAGAATCGCCGCCTCGCGCGCCAGGCGGCGGTCGAGAAATTCACGCAGGGCAGCATGCAGACGCTCGACGCCAAATACCACCTGCTCGCGCACCTGCAAGGGCGCGGTGTGGTGGTTGATGCCCAGAGCGGCCAGATGCATGATGCTTAGCGCTTGGCAGGTGCGCCCGGCACCCCTGCGACTGGTCTGCCCAGCACCCCCGCGACCGGTGCGCCCAACGCGCCGCCAGCCGCAGCGGCCAAGCGTGCGGCCAGCGAGTCGAGTCTGGCCTTCGCCTGATCGGTGGCGGCTGATCGCGGCAGGGTGGCAATGCGCGCCAGAGCAGCTTGTGCATTGCCCAGCGCCAGATCGCGCTGCCCCATTTGCGCGTAGGTCTCAACCACGCTGACAGCCGCCTCGAGCTCATCCGGGTGGGCGCGCAACAGATCAGTCCATTCGTTCACCGCCTGCTGTGGCTGTCCGGTTTGCTGAAAATAGCGCGCCAGCACCAGCTTGAGAGACGCTTCGCTTGACGAGCCGGGCGCTTGTGCGGCGATTCCCCTGCGCAGCGCCGCGATGGCGATCGAATGATCGCCAAGCGCTCGCGTGAAGCGCAACCGCTCGCTGTAGAGACCGGGATTGAGCGGATCGAGCTGTTCCATCTCATCGAACATCCGGTAAGCTGCCGCGCGATTGCCCTGGTCAATCTCCAACTGTGCCCAGTTGCGCAGTATCCACGGATGGCCGGGAAACTGCTTTCGCGCCAGCGCAAAGTAGTCACGTGCGGCTGCCACGTTTTTCTCGCGTTCGCCCTTCGGCAAATACGTTTCGAGCAAACCGATGCCCCAGAATTGTTTGACATTGGCATAGGCGAACGTCACCCACGGATCACGCGGCGCGATGCGGTGGCTGCGCTCAATGGTCATTTCGGCTTCGGTCAAGCGCGCGAGTATGGCCGGCGCGAGCGAGGGATTGGCAGGCAGCCCAGCGAAGTCTTGCGCCGCACGTTCGATCAGGCGTGCGGCGTAGGAGCCGCCAAAGCGGCGCTCCTGCGGCAGCAGGTCGGCGGCCTGCTTGTGGAACGTGGTGGCGGCGTCCGGCCGGCCCTGGGAGAGCGCCCACGAGGCCAGCTTCGCGTAGGTGTCCGCACGCACATCAATCATCGCGGTCCAGTAAGCAGCGGCGCCCGCAATCAGACCCAGAGCCAGCGTCGCGGCGGCGGCTGCGGAGCTGCGCGGGCGCACCGCAGCCGCGCCGGGGAGTGCACGGCGCAACGGGTTGGCCCAATAAAGCGCGAGGCCGAGTGCGACCGCCATCAGTGCATAGCTGCCAAACGAGAACATCAGCAGCGCGTTGATGCGCTCGCCCACCTGGGCGTCGCCGGCCCCGCGAATGGCCCCGCCAATCTGGGCAAACAGCACCACAAAGGCAAACCAGGGCAACGTCATCCAGACCAGAAAACGCGTGACCGCATCCATCGCCGCAGCAGCGGTGCGCCTGGCTTCGTACCAGGCCACAATCGCCCCTGCGGCAACCAGCCACATCATGGGTACGATGATCAGATGCAGGCGTTGCGGCGACGGCGGGTGGATTACCGCGCCTGACAGGGGCGGAAAATACGCGGCGGTGAGTACCACCAAACCGAGCCCGGCGACCCAGCCCGTCAGAGTCGGCCGGTACGGGCGCGCAGCCAGCGCGCTGGCGGCAGCGTTATCCCGAACCGTTGATTTGGTGCGCTTGCGTTTGCGGCCCGTTGCCTGACCGGCTGCGGCTGTGGCTAAGACGGCGGCGGCATCCCCGATTGCGGCTGCGGCGGCGCTGTCTGTCACTGCGCCGCCGCTGTTCGCGCCGTGGCTGCTGTCGAATGCACGGATGCAAAGCAGAATAATCAGCGCCGCGTAGACCGCCGCGAGCAGCCGGGTGGAAATGGTCGGCACGCCGACCTGCGATTCGATCCATGAGCCCACCAGGGCACACACCAGCGCCACCGCCAGCACGGTGTCAGCGCGCATCGGCGTGGAACCACCATCGGTGTTGCCGTGCCAGGCTGCGGCCAACAGCGCCGCGCTCCAGGCGCTGGCGATACCGAGACCGGCACCGACCCCGAACAGGCCGCGCGAGCCACCCATGGCCCACATCAAGCCGAGGCCACCGGCCAGCAGCAACCCGCAGCAGGCCAGCGCGAATGCGGGCAGTGCGTGGCGGCTCTTGAACCGGCCCACGCGTGCCGCCACCAGCCACACCAGCGACGACAACAGCACCAACTGCGCGAGCAGCCCGGCCAGACCCAGCGTCATTGCCGTTTCCATGCTTTCGCCGTGCAGCCGGTCGATGGTTTCAGTCAAACCTTCGATGCGCATGACCCACGACGGCAGATGCGGGAAATAGTTGAAATGGGTGGCGTCGGCGCCCGAGCCGATGAGCTGGCGCCAGAGCGGTTGATCCAGAAATGCGTCGGCACCCATGGACCAGATGCCGATGCGGGAATCGGCCGTGAAGTCCTGGCCGCCGGTAAAAATGAAGCGCTGCAATGGCGTACCCTTGACCATGCCCTGCAGGTCGGGTACCAGATTGAGCGCAATCAACCCGGCCGCGGTGATCACGGCAATCCCCAGTGCGGACACCACGAGGCTGCGTAGCCTGAGCACACCGCCCAGAGTCACGGCGAGCAGAAACAGCATCGCCACCAGGCCGAGGAGCGGGCCGCGGCTTTGCGTCAGGATCGCGGCGAACAGTTGCAATGCCAGCAGCGCCAGCCAGGGTGCGCGCAGGGGCCAGGTCCCCGTGGTGTTGATGAGGCGCGCCACCGACAGTGGAAGGATCAGCAACAAATAGGCCGACAAAAAGGTGGGATTGCCGAGGTTGGAGCCGGGGCGCGCGCCTGCGGTGCCGCCCAGCAGCCCGGCGGTGGAAAAGAAATCGTAGCCGTAGCGCTGTTGCAGCGCGTACACGCAGGGCGCGACGGACACCAGCAACAAGGTATCGATGACCCGCTCCAGCTGGTCGCGCTGGCGCATGGTCAGCAACAGGGCCGCGAACACGGTTGCATAGATCAGCCAGGACACCAGCCCCTCGCGCCGGAAGTAGTCGCCAAAAAATGCGATCCACGGGGTTTCGCTAAATATGGTTGCCACGATAGCGGCGCTGGTGAGAGCAGCAAACGCCCAGCAGGCCGACTGCTTGCTTGCACCCAGCGGCAGCCGGCCCTGCCGTTCAATCACGGCAGCGATCAGCGCAAACAGCAACAGCACCGCAAGCGGTGCAGCGGCGGCGAGTTTGGCCGCTTCAAACGTGCGCGCGGCCGCCACGTTCATGACCAGCGGCACCGCGACCAGCAAGGCAAGCCATCCCGCTTCTGTCAGGTGGCCAGCCAGCAGGCCGGTGCGCGACGCTCCGGGGAGTAACGCAGAAGGGAGTGAGGCGGAAGGTGTGGAAGGCATGGTTTCAATCTGCAAGCTGTCTGCGGCCCGCAGCGCACGGCGCGCAGTGGCGGTCGATACCGGCAGGTGTTGGGTGGTGCCGCGCGTATGCGTGCAGGCAGGGCAAGCATCACTGCATGCGCTGTGCTGCATGCGCTGTGACCGGGCACCAGCGTGCAGTGCGCGAAGGGTGGAATTGTAGCCTGTGATGCCGGGCGAACGCCGTGCCCCGCTGTGTCCCGCTGACCCCTGCTTCCCGCCGCAGCCGGTACTGCGCGCGCGCCGCTCAGGTACTGGCGGTCAGCGGCAGCAACAGGCGAAAGCGGGTGCCTTTTCCCGGTGCGCTATCGAATTCGATGCGCCCGCCGTGGCGCTCGGTCACCGTTTTGACGAACACCATGCCCAGACCCGCACCGGCGGCCTTCGGCTGGCCAGGTGTTGAGAAGCGGCGGTAGCGGGTAAACAGCTGTTGCTGGTCGGCTTCGCTGATGCCGTAACCCTGATCGGCGACCTCGATCGACAAACAGGTGCCGGCAGCGCCGCCTGCGGCCTGCTGCGCGACCGGCAGTGCCACAGTTGCGACGGTGACGGTGACGGTGACGGTGACGACGCTATGCTCCGGACTGTATTTGACCGCGTTCGACAACAGGTTGCTGATGGCGCGCGTCAGCAATGACCGGTCGGCAGCGAGCATCCGCGGTTTCCCGCCGGCGGATGGCGGCTGTAGGCTGAGCTTGATGTGTTTCTTGCTTGCCGCCTGCCACGTGTCGTCGATGGCTTCAGAGCAGAGTTCCAGGGCATCGACGGGTTCGAGTTCATACGCCTTCGTTTCAGCGCGCGACACCTGCAAAAATTGTTCACTCAGATCAAGTGTCTTGCGCACGTAGCCCTCGATGCGCTCGTGAACGCTGGCCAGCGGATGATGGTCCGGGTCGAGAGCATGCAGTTCAAGCAAGGCGAGAATCGACGACTGCGGTGAACGCATGTCGTGTGAGAGGAAGGCGAGCGCCTCGTCGCGCCGTGCCTCTGCAGTGCGCAGCGCTGTCACGTTGATCAGGCTGATGATCCATCCCAGTGTTGCGCCATCTGCGCTGGCACCGCGCGCGCTGTGGGCCAGCAGGTTGCGCTCATCCGGGGTGGTCAGCTCCAGGGCTGCTGCGGGTGCCGCCCCGGCAGTGAAGGATTCCCACAAGCCGGCAGCCGCATTACCGCTGCGATCAGTCCAGTACCGCATCAACCCAACCAGATCGCGGCCATGCAAGTCTTCCGGCGCCGCCATGCCAAACACGGCGGCAGCGGCACGATTGGCCAGCAGGATGCGCCCGAGGGTATCGGCGACCAGTATGCCGTCCGGATGGCTGTTGAGGGTGTCGGCCACGAAACGGCGCGTATCACGCAGCTGCGCCGCCGCCGCCTCGAGGGCGGCAAAGCGCTGGTCGAGAATGTCCACGCCACCCGCCTTGCCGGCGGCGGGGGCGGGCAGGATGGCCGGCTCGGACTGGATGCGGCGAAACTCGTCACCGATAAAGCGCATCGCCGCTTCCAGGCGGCGCCAGCTCCACAGCGGGTAGGCGGCCAGCAGAGCGGTGAGGCAGGCGGCGGGCGCAAACCACACTTGCGCTGTTGCCAGCAACGCCCAGCAGGCCACCAGAACCGCGCACATCAGCAGCGCGATCAACAGCAAGCCGCGGCGTGGCGACCAGCGGCGCAGACCCAGCATGGCCGCGAGCACGACGGCTGCGGAGGCAAGCGCATTGCCCAGCGGCGGCGCGCGCACCAGCGCCCGCCCGCCCAGGAGGGCATCGATCACGTTGGCGTGAATCTCGATCCCCGCCATGGCGCGTCCACGCCCCGAGACCGGCGTGGCATACGCATCGCCAAGCCCCGCCGCAGTGGCACCGACCAGCACGAACTTGCCGGTCAGCGCCGCTGCGGGTACCGCACCGCGCAAAACGTCGGCGTAGGACACCTGGGTGTAGGTGCCCGGCGGACCGGCAAACGGGATGCGGATCCAGTAATCACGCCGCCATGCGCCGGTCGTGCCGGCCGGATTGGGGTTGCGCTCTCCGGGCAATGCCTGGCCGGCGCGGCCCGGCATGCCGGCCTCGAGGGTGGCAAGCGCGAAATGCGGCCAGGTGGCGTTTTTGCGCGGATCTGCTTCGACCAAACCTTCCAGCAGAAACACGCTGCGCGCGAGTCCGTCGTCATCGAGTTCGACATGGATGTGGCCGAGCGACGACGCGGCTGCCGTGAGGCTTGGCACCGGCAGCGAGGTCTTGATGGCGCCCTTCGCAGCCGGTTCCATCAACACCGCCAGCACCACCGGCACCGCCGGACGCGCCGGTACCTTGAGCGGCGGGTTGGCTGCCACCGGCGCACTGCTGGTATCGGGTGCAGGTGGCGGCGGTGAAGGCGCAACACCAGAAACCGACTGCGCGATCGCCGCTGCAAACAGCGTGTCGCCACCGCCAGGCTCAGGTTCCGTCAGAATCAAGTCGAATGCGATGGCGCGCGGTTTGGCTGCACTGATCCGGTCCAGCAAGGCCGCGTGCACGCCGCGCGGCCACGGCCAACGGCCAATCTTCTCAAGACTGGCCTCGTCAATCGCGACGATGACAATCTCGGCAGACGGGCTGCGCCCAAGACGCGAGACGGTTGCGTCGTAGAGCGTGTGATCGATGCGCCCGAGCCCGTTTTGGCCGCCGAGCACCGCCGCCAGCAGGGTCAAGAGCAGCGTGAGAATCCACCATTCGCGCACTGCCGCGCGGCGCAGTGCGAGGGATGCGCTGCTGGCGCTGCGGCCCGCGCTGCCGGCAGCGGGTTGTGCGGACCGGCTGCTCACGCGCGAGCGGCCGTTAGCGGGCAGGCGCTTGCCACTGGATTCCTCTACGGTGTTCCCCCTGCGAGGCCAATGCTGAAGTGCCGCCGGCGCTCAACTCAGGGCGGTGCCGCGTGCAGCCGCTCAAGACGGTACCCGTAGTTGTAGACCGGCGTAAGCTTGAAGCCCCCCTCGGGCCGCAGGTTGAGCTTGGTACGAATGCGCGAGACATGGGTATCGATTGTACGTGACGGGATTTCCACGGTATTGCCCCACACCGACTGCTGGATGTGCCCGCGCGACAACAAGCGCCCGATGTTTTGCACCAGGAACAATGCGAGATCAAACTCTTTTTGCGTCAAGTCGACCGGCGCACCCGCGAGCGTGAGTGTGCGCAGCCGCAAGTCGAAGGAAATCGACTCCATATCGAGTGTGCCGGCTCCCTGACTCGGGTAAGCGCGGCGCAACAGCGACTGCACGCGTGCCAGCAGCTCGGCCCTCGTCACCGGCTTTTTCATGTAGTCGTCGGCGCCCTGTTCAAGCGCCGCCACAATGTCGGCTTCGGCTTCGCGCCCGGTGACAAACATGACCGGTACCGGCTCCGCAATGTGCGCGCGCACCCAGCGCAGCACTTCTTCGCCGGAAATTTCCGGCACCTGCCAATCGAGCACGAACAGGTCGAAACTCTCGCGCGCTGCGCGTGCAATGAGCTCGCGCCCGTTGCCATACACGTGGCAGTCATGTCCGGCAGCGGCGAGCCAGGACTGGATCAGCGCCGCCTGGGACGGCTCGTCTTCAAGAATCGCGATGCGCATGTTGGGGGGTGCAACAGATCTCCACAAACTGCAGTTTCTCGCAGGCGCCGGGGCGTTCGCAAAAACAGGCGGCCCCCCTCTCAATCGGGCGCAGCGGCACTGGCATTGCACGCGTGTGATGCGCTGTTTTCAAGGCGATTGGTTTCACTGACCCGCCTTTCCCACCAAATCCTGACATAAAGGTTAACAAATTTGTACGCAAAATGGAATGATTATTGCAGTTTGCCCTGTGGTTTTTGAAAATTGGCCAGTGATGGCCTGCACGACGAATCACCGTGCAGAAGCGCCATCACGCAGAAGTCTCTCGTAATTCCGCTTTTATCTCGAAAGGAGTAGCAAATGCAAAATCAACGTGTCATTTTAGGGGTCTTGGCCCTGTTTGCACTGTTCGCGCCGGCCTTGCCGGCGCACGCTCAGAACAGCGCTCCAGCGCCAAAGCCGGAAATTGAGTCCATTTTGACGGCTAAAAAGGTGGAGATGAGCGCAGATAAAAAAGAGGTGCTGTCCGAGGCCAAGACCGCCAAACCGGCTGATGTCATCGAATACCAGGTGACGTACACCAACAAGGGCAAAACGGCAGTCAGCAACCTTGCGGCCACCCTGCCGATCCCGGCGGACACCGAGTTTATGCGCGGCAGCGGCAAGCCCGGCACCGCCCGCGCAACCCTGGGTGACGGCAAGTTTGCCGCTATCCCATTGAAAAGAAAAGTGAAATTACCCAGTGGTAAAGAAGAGGAGATCGACGTTCCGTTCTCCGAATATCGTGCATTGCAATGGAGCCTGGGCGAGTTGGCGGCGGGCAAGAGCGTGGTGGTGTCGGCGCGGGTTCGCGTCTCCGACGCACCGGTAGTCGCGCCCGCACCTGCCACGCCTCCCACACCCGCCGGACCTCCAGCCGCCAAAGGAGGACAAAAATGAGCCGACCATGACCCTCCAAACCGATTTTAAGGATTCTTGGGGTGTTGAAAATTCGACGGATACGTCGAGTTTAAGACGCCCCGAGTGTGTTCAAGTAGTTGATTTTTGTGACATTTTTCACGTTTTTACAGTTTCAGCTTTTCCGCAGTTTGTTTTCCGTTTTATTCGCAGTTCTTTTTGCAGTTATTTCCGCAGTTATTTCTTAACTCTCTCAGGAGAAACACCATGAGTACTATTACCTTGAATGGCGCGAAAGGGGGGGGCGACTTCCTCCGGCTGCGCTTCTGGGGTACGGTGTTGCTGATGCTCGGGGCCCTGTTGGCCCTGGGTGCAGGATCAGCATTTGCCGCACCGCTTGCCGGAACGTCTATCGGCAACCAGGCGTCCGCGAGCTATACGGACGCCAAC
>JANNCZ010000362.1:0-4328 GCA_031387185.1 Burkholderiales bacterium | reverse complement strand
GCGGTTTTCATGACAGGCCCTCCCAAGGGTTGATGTGCGATTTTAGCAACGCCATGCTGCCCGGGACGGCTAGCCGATATTCTGCGACTTGTAGTAACAGGTTGAGCCATGACCCGCTGCAAAGCAGGGGCTACCAGTGCGCTGGCAACCCCGCGCTGATTCATGCGCGACGGACCGCAACGGAGCCGCGATATCTTCAGGCTCCGGCGTGGCCTACGCCGCTTTAACCTCTTTCAACAGATCGGGATGACGATCCAGCACCTTGAGCAGTTTCACCAAAGCCAAGGGTGGCTTGGTCTTGCCGTTTTCGTAGCGTGAAAAGGCATTGACGCCGCCGCCAAATATTTCAGCGGCTTCGCGCTGGTCAAGGTCGAGCTTTTTGCGAATCTTAACGATGTAATCCGGGCTGACAAAAGCGGAGTTGACCTGGCGCCGGAACACGCCGGTCAATTCGCTGTAGCGGTCACCGTTCTCACGATCCAGTACCACCTCGTTACACGCCGGGCAGAAGTCCCCCGTGACACCGGGAATGGACGCGGACTCTCCCTTGTAGGCGAAGAGCACATCACGGGTGTCATGGACCAGTTTGGCCGCTCCGCAGGATGGGCATTTCATGGTCATAGCTCCTTAAAGGAAACGATCAAAACCTCGTTGATGACGGTAAGTTTCAGGTAGGCATCCTGGCCGCCGACGGTGGTGGCGTGATACACATCCTGCCAGATACGGTGATCGGCGTGGGTCGTCATACTTTTGTGAAAATCGCCCGGTGTCAGCGCCATGACAACAGCACACATGCCGGCCAAATCGTTGATGCCAAGATCACGCGCGCCGTCAAAGGCGCTGGCTGTCGCCCTGACTTGCCCGGCACTCACAAGGGATTTGATGATTGCCAGCTTGCAATGGGGCGTGCCTTTCTCCATGCCGCGATAATAACCTAATTGCCAAATTGGTCAAGTAGGTTAACTCTCATTTGCCTGCATCGCACATAGTTCGCCATATCACGGCGGCTTGAGCATTCCGGAGGGGAGCCAACGCCGATCCAATGCAGCGCGTACTACCACGCGGCATCAGGCTTTAGCTCAAACCCCAAGCCGGGCGCGCGCTGCCGCGTACTCTGCCTTGAGCTTTGCCGCCGCTTCGGCAGTTGATTCAATGGTCTTGATCTGCCCCACACCCTGACCCACGCCCCAGATGTCTTTCCAGGCCTTCTTGAGTTCCGAGCCGGCCGAGCCGAAGTTCATGGCTTTGGGGTCGGATGCTGGCAGGTTGTCAGGGTCAAGGCCGGCGTTTTCGATGGAGCGGCGCAGGTAGTTGCCGTGTACACCGGTGAACAGATTGGTGTAGATCACGTCGCTGGCAGCGGCATCGACGATGCCCTGCTTGTACTCCGGGTTGGTATTGGCTTCGTGGCAGACCAGCCAGCGCGTGCCCATGTAGGCGAGGTCGGCGCCCATCGCCTGCGCTGCCAACACATGCTCGCCCCTGGTGATGGCCCCGGCGAGCACCACGATGCCGCCGTACCACTCGCGCACTTCACCGAGCAGCGCAAACGGTGACAACGCACCGGCATGACCGCCCGCGCCGTTGCACACCAGGATCAAGCCGTCAACGCCCGCTTCAACCGCTTTCTTCGCATGGCGAATGCTGATCACGTCGGAGAGCACGATGCCGCCGTAGGAGTGCACAGCGTCGAGCATCTCTTTGGGCGGCGCGCGCAGCGAGGTGATCCACACCGGCACCTGATGCTCGACGCAGACGCGGATGTCGTGCTCCAGCCGGTTGTTTGACTGATGCACGATCTGGTTCACCGCGTAGGGCGCCACCTTGGCCAGCGGATTGGCCTTTTTGTAATCGGCCAATTCAGTCTTGATGCGCGTCAGCCACTCGGCGAGCACGGGCTCGGGGCGGGCGTTGAGCGCCGGAAAGGCACCGATGATGCCGGCCTTGCATTGCTCGATCACCAGAGCGGGATTGCTGGCAATGAACAGCGGCGAGCCGATCACCGGCAGGGCGAGGGAAGCGGCGAGTAGGGGGGGCAGTGCCATGGGAGCGCGTGAACGAAGAGAAAGGGCGTTGAGTTTAGCGCCTCGTTGCAAGCCCGCCGGGCTTCGTCACGGGTTTACCGTGGTTTGTCACAGCCGTCTTGCGCGCTGCCGCCAGACCAGCAATACTGGCCGCGTCAATACCGTGAGGAGTTGCAAATGACGATTGACCTTTCCCGCCGCCGCATGCTGGCCGCCACCTTGGGTGCCGCCACCCTCGCCACGGCCGGCATTGCCGGCATACGCAGTGCACGCGCCGCACCGCTGCCCGATGTCAGCCGCTTTGTGGGCGCTGCCCGCGCACGCATTGAAGGCAGCTTTCTGATCGTCACGAGCGACTGTCTGCCCGACCACGGCAGCCCCTATTTTCGTGACACCCGCTACGAGTCCTACCGCTATGAAGCGATCCAGGGTGCGCGCCCGCGCTTCCACCAATCGCCCGGTGTGATCGAGGCGCGCCAAATGGTGTTTCGCATTCCGCTCGAACCAGAAGCGATGCAAGGGCCGCCGGTGCGCACGCCGATGGGGCCGATGGGCGTGGCACTCAATGGCGTGCCTTTCTTCAATCAGTACGCTGGCGGCGGCGCGCCGCTGTCGCACGAGGCGGTGTCGTTCGATCAGTACAACGGCCATCCTTCGCCCGACGGGATGTATCACTATCACGTCGAGCCCTATGCACTCACGCGCCGCTTTGGGCGCGACGCACTGCTGGGCTACCTGCTCGATGGCCATCCGGTCTACGGCCCGCTCGAAAACGGACGCATGGTGTCGAACGCCGATCTCGACGAATGCCACGGCCACGTCCACGCGACGCGCGACTATCCCGATGGCGTCTATCACTATCACACCACGGCGGAGGCCCCATACATTGCGGGTGCCGGATTTCGCGGCCGCTTTGAGCGCCGGTTTCGCGGTGCGTTGACCAATGCGGGCGTCGAGATTGCCTATGTCGAACCGATGATGTGCACTACGGCGACCGCACCCGCCGAAGTGGCGGCGCAGGGCTGACGCCCCGTTCAGGCGCTCTGGTGTGAGGCAAAACGCTTGCTCCAACCAGCGTCGCTTCACTCCGGCAGACCCGCTCCCGCAGCACGCGCCTGTGCCACCACACGGTTCTCGTAATCAGCTTCGAGCGCCTTGGCCGGGTGGCTCGCCGTGAGCTGGCCGATGAATGGCGGGTGGATCGAATAGCCAAGCATTTCCTGCACGCGCTGCGGCATCTGCCGTGCCACGCTGACCGGCACACCGAGGATGAAATTTTCCTGCGGCCGCGCCCAGGGCTGGCAATACTGGTTGGAAAACGCGAGGCGTGCTGCCGTACTGCAGTTGCGCCCGCCGCGATGCACCAGGGTGCCGGAGAACACCACGCAGGCGCCGGCCGGCATGACCAGGCTCGTGGCAGCTGCTTCGAGCTGCGCTTCCGCCTCTGCGGCGGCCGCGGCACCGGATCCGATTCCATACATGCCCTGTCGCCTGGCTTCGTCCCAACGGTGGCTGCCGGGAATCACGTTGGTGCCGCCGTTCTCGGCGGTGAACGCATCGACTGCAACGATGGTCGAGAGCGAGATCATCGGGCGCGGATGCGGCAGATGATGAAAGGAATCATCGCTGTGAAACGGCTGCGGCGTCTCACCCGGATTGATCTGGATGCCTTGCGAGGCGGTGAGCAGGAAATTGGGTTCGAGAAAATGCTCGCACAGCGCGAGAATGCGGGCATCCTGCACGATGTCCCAGAACACGCGGCCACGCGCCACCAGCGTGTAGACGCGCTCGGTGTTGAGACCTTCAAAGCCGTTGCGGCCGGCGTGGCTGCCGAGATACAAACCAAGTACGCGGCGTGCTTCGGAAAGCTGCCTGGCGCTCAGAAAGTCTTCAATGATGGTATAGCCGTCGCGTTCAATGCCAGCCGCATGGTCAGCGACTTCGCTTTTAAGCGAGCGCATTGGATACGATCCTTGATTGCAGTTTGGCCTCTTTGCTGCGCGGCACCGGACGGACTGATGGCGAGTCAAACACCGGCCGGGTCTTCCCGCCATCGTCAGGAAGCGGCGCGCCAGTCTCATCGACGGGTTGAGAACATGGCGAGTTGATGATGTATTGCACACCTTTGTCGGGCTGCCCCAATTTCACTGCTGCTGTCTGATTTTGTGCGTCCTCGAACCGCCCAAGCGCCCCCTGTAAATAAGGCTCGGAAAGCTCGACGCAGGCCCACTTGCGCCCAAGTTTCTCAGCGACCATTCCAGTGACACATGAGCCGGCAAACGGGTCAACCACCAGATCTCCGGA
>JANNCZ010000350.1:0-13174 GCA_031387185.1 Burkholderiales bacterium | reverse complement strand
CAAGGAAGAGCAGACCCTGTGGGACAAATTCCGCGCGCTCGGCAATACCGTCTTCGAAATGCGTTCACTGGCGCGCGAAGCGGCCAAAGTCCAACAAGGCGCAGCACGCGCGCAGCACCAACAGCAGATCGCCGGCGTGCGTGCACTTACGCAGGAGGCTGATCGCGCCAAAGCGCAAGCGCGGCTGACCGAATTGCAGGGCGTGTGGCGGCAAAGCACCCAATCTGCGGCGCGCCCGGAGCGCGATATCGAACGCAAGTTCGACGATGCCGTGCAGAGCGTGAAAACCCATCTCGCCGGCCTCAAGCGCCAGGACGAACGCAGCGTCTGGGATGCCCTCCTTGATCTAGACGCGCTGCTGCACGAAGCCGAGCAGCGGCCTGGTGATACTGAGCTGGCGGCACGCGTCGATGCCCTGATCCCGAAGCTCGACCCCAAGCACGCAGCACACGCCGGCATTACCGCGCGCAAGATGGCAGCCCTGCAAGGCAAACCCGTCACGTCCAAGCTGCTACGCGCCGATGTGCTGCTCGACCTCGAACTCGCTCTCGGCATTCCGGCGCAGCCGGGCGAGGAAGCGGCGCGGCGCATGCGCCAGATGGTGCTGCTTTCGACCACGCTCAAAGACCGTGGCACCAAGCGCGAGCCGCGCGAGATGCTGCTCGGCCTGATCGCGCTGCCCGGCAGCACCGCGCGCGCGCGTCTCGATGCCGTGATCAACAGACTCTGAGTGCGCACAACGCCAAATCAGGCGGGTATACTCAGCGCGCTATCCGTGCAACCGTTGCCGAATGCAAGAGCAGCGGACACCACATCTTCAAGGAGACTGCCATGTACAAGCGAATTTTGCTGGCCTACGATGGAACCGAAGAAGGACGCAAGGCCCTGCGCGAATGCGCCGACCTTGCCGCCGTCATCAAGGCCGAAGTGCATTTGCTCGCCGTGATCCCGTTTTACGCCGGCATGATGGTGGTCGAAGGCATGGTGATGGAGAATGACTTCGAACAGGAGAAGAAGCGCTATCAGGCGATTCTCGACGAAGGCCTGTCGCGTTTGCGCGAACGCGGTTTGGTAGACCCCGAAGGCACGCTGGCCAATGGCGAGCCGGTGGATGAAATCGTGGCCCGCGCCAAGGCCATCAACGCTGACCTGATTTGCGTCGGGCACCGCCGCTCAAAGGGTTGGGCCGAGCGCTGGTGGCGCGGCTCGGTCGGCAAGACCCTGATCGATCACGCCGGCTGCAATGTGCTGATCGCGATGGCGGGCTGAGCACAGCGCACACAACACGCCCAACCGCAACTGCGCTTCGATTCCCGTCTAACAGCACCAGCGTTACGAGGCGCGCTTAACGGCGCGCAGTGCGAACCGCCCCGGATCGATTGCGTCAATCAGATCAGGTTCGAGCGGTGATGGGGTTCCTTCCACCATCGCAAGCAGCACCTCCGCGCCCAACGCGGCCCACGTCAGCCCACGCGAGCCATAAGCCGTGGCGGCGTAAACACCAGGCAGCCGTGGCAGATGCGCCAGACGCGCACCGGCACGCAGCACCGCTTTCGCATCCGTCGCCGCCGCATCGGGCAATGCACCAATTACCGGCAGCCGGTCACGCGCCACTGCGCGCATAGACACACGCGCTGACAGTCGTTCCGGCGGCAGCGGCAGTGGCAACGGCGCGGCAACCATCCGCGCCGCCTGCGCGAAGTTGTGACGATGGCCTGCCGCAACTGTTTGCGTACCGTGGCGGTCATAGGTCGCGCCGGTCACGATCTGCCCATCGATGCACGGCAAGACGTAGCCTTCGCCATGCACCGGTAATTTCGGCGCCGGCCAAGCATTACCCGCATCTGCAGCACCAGCATCAGCACTGCCTGCACTACCAGCAACTCCACTGGCGCTACCTGCGCTGACCAAACTGACCTGTCCCGCAATGGCCTCAACGGGCCATTCGTGCTGGCCGAACAAACCTGCCAAGAGCGCATCGGCACCGGACGCCAGCACCACGACCGGTGCATGGGCAATCAACTCACCGCTCGCGTCGAATAATTTCCATTCACCGACTGCATGCACCTCAGCAGTGGTGTTGGTACTGGCGTTAGCGGGCGCCGCAGCCCGTACGGCACGCGCCACCTGCCGCCCGTAGTGCGTCGTGAGCCGGGTGCCGCAACTCGCCAGTTGCGCAGCGATCAGTGACACCGGCTGCACCCAGCCACCCTGCCCGAACAGCACACCTCCCCCGCGCAGTGCAACGCCCGCGATCGCGGAGGCTTCGCGTTGATCCACGGCACGCGCAAACGCGAGATCGACATCAAGCCCTGCCAGCACCTGCGCCACATCCTGCTTCGCTCCGGCACGCGACAACTGCAAGGCACCACACTGCGCCCACGAAAATGGATACCCTCCCTTATCGAGAGCGCGCCAATGTGCAAGAGATGTTTCGATCCCCGCACGGATCAAGCGCACCATGCGGTTGTGGTCGCGCGCAATCAGCGGATGAAACGACGCAGCATGATTGCCCGAGGCGCCCTGTGCAGGGGCTGGATGCGCATCGATCAGGGTGACCTGCCAGCGACGCGCAGCGAAACACGCGCACACCGCCGCCCCCGCAAGACCCGCGCCGATGACGGCGATGCGCCGGCTCGATTCAACCGGCATCGCGCCAGCCTGACGTATCAACCTGTCGTACCACGTGTTGTACTACGAATATCATAAATGTAGTATAACCTGCCATCCCGCCCGCGCGATCCCCCGTCATGGCACGCTACACCGACCTTTCGCTCACTGCCCAGACCACCTACGCCGAAACGCTCGACGCCGTGCAGGCGCAAACCATGGCGCGCAATGTCTCGCACCTCAATGGCAGTTTCGCGAGCAAGGTGGTGAGGGGTTCGAAGTACTGGTACTTCCAGTTTCGCGATATCAGCGGCAAGGGAAGGCAGATATACATTGGCCCCGACAGCGAGCGGATTGCCCGCCTGATCAAGGACGCAGCAACCCCTGCCATGCAGCACACCGATGCCCTCGCGCGCGCCGCCCTGGCGCTCGGTTGTGCGGGTGTGCTGCCCAAGCATTTTTCCATCATCCGCCGCCTTGCCGAATATGGTTTCTTCAAGGCTGGCGGGGTGCTGATCGGCACCCACGCGTTCATCGCGATGGGAAACCTTCTCGGGGTGTCGTGGACGGATGGCTCGCGCACCCAAGATGTCGATTTTGCACATGCCGGCAAAAGCATCTCCATCGGCTTGCCCGCAGATATTCATGTCGACATGCACGCCGCCATCGATTCACTTGAGATGGGCTTGATACCGATTCAATCGTTCAAAGGCGGCGCAGGCGCGACCTATCTCAATCCGGCCCAGCCGGAACTGCGGCTCGATTTCCTGTGTCCCGCCGGTGGCCGCGCGGGCGATGACGCCTTCAATTTCGAAAAGCTCAACATCGCACTTCAGCCCTTGAAGTTCATGGAATTTTCGCTGGAGAACACCACGCAGGCCGCACTGCTGTCACGCGGTGGCGCGCTGCTGGTCAATATCCCCTCGCCGATCCGCTACGGCCTGCACAAACTGCTGGTCTACGGCGAGCGCAGCGAAGCCTACCGGACGAAATCGGCCAAGGATCTTTTGCAAAGCGCCGCGCTGATCGCGCACTACGCCAAACACGATCCAGCAGCCTTGAAGCTCGCCTATGGCGACCTGATGGAGCGCGGGCCGGGGTGGCGCAAACGGGCAAAGACGGGGATCAACGCGCTCGTCAATCTGGATCCCGCCTTCGCCAAAATGCTGCCTCACGCGGCCAAGACTTGAACTTGTCGATACGCGGCGTGTTGCGCAGCGCAGACAGCCGCATCAAACAATCGGGAACACCAGTCGCGCAATTCTCGCGCGATAGCCGGCCCGATTGCCGCGCTCGAAGATCGCCAAAATCCAATGTGGACATCGCTGAAAACCGTTGGCAGGGGCCAGTCCAGGCGACCATCGGCCGAAAATGCGCTCTGCGTGGGCCTCTCCCGATAGCGCTCTGTTGAAAAGCTAAGCAGCGTGCTTCTGGCGCGCCAGCGCCGCGCCCAGCCCGAGCGAGCGCAATTTGGCGAGTGCAATCTCGCGCGCCATCGGCGCCATGCCGCAGTTGGTGCAGGGGAAGAGTTTGTCCTTAGGCACAAACGCCAGCGCGCGCTCGATGGTGGCGGCGACTTCTTCGGGCGTCTCGACTTTATCGGAAGCAACATCGATCACACCAACGAGCACATCCTTGCCTTTGAGGAGCGCAATCAAATCCATCGGTACATGCGAGTTGGCGCATTCGAGCGAAACCTGATCGATGCGGCTGGCGGCGAGGGCGGGGAAAATGTCCTTGTACTGGTTCCAGTTGGCGCCCAGCGTTTTTTTCCAGTCGAGATTGGCCTGGATGCCGTAGCCATAGCAGATGTGGACTCCAGTCTTGCAGGCGAGGCCGTCGATCACGCGGTGCAGGGCATCGATGCCCCAGACCGTGACATCACTCATGTAGACGTTGAAGGCCGGCTCGTCGATCTGGATCACGTCAACGCCATCGGCTTGCAGGGCACGCGCTTCCTGGTTGAGCAAATCGGCAAACGCCATCGCGAGTTTGACCTTGTCGCCGTAGTGCTGGTCGGAGATGGTGTCGATGATGGTCATCGGGCCGGGCAGGGTGAACTTCAGTTGCTTCCTGGTATGAGCGCGCGCGAACCGTGCTTCGGTCTGATGCACGCGGCCCTTGAGGCGCAGCGGGCCGGTGACGACCGGCACCATCGCGTCGTAGCGGTTGTTGCGGATGCCCATCTTGACCTTGTGATCGAAATCGATGCCTTCGACCTGTTCAAGAAAGCCATGCACGAAATGCTGGCGCGATTGCTCGCCCTCGGTGACGGTCGCAACACCAGCGTCTTCCTGTGCCTTCAACCACAGCAGGGTGGCGTCACGCTTGGCGGTGGCGAGATCTTCGCCCTGGGCTTGCCACTGCGGCCAGAGCTTGCCGGTTTCGGCCAGCCAGAAAGGTTTGGGCAAGCTGCCCGCGATGGTGGGTTCAAACACGTAAGGTTCTCCTGGAATAAATAGCTGGATTGCTCACTCGGCGTGCACGCGCCATGCGTTGCGCATCGGCGGCTCAATGGCGGATGCGCAGAATGCGCACCACTTCCTGCACACGCCGCAGCCGGCGCATCACCTTGGCCAAGTGCTGGCGGTCAGCCACCTGAATCGAAAATTCCATGTTGGCATAGTTGCCGCTCTCGTCATCGCTCGTATGCACGTTGGTGATGTTGGTGTCGGCCGAGGTCAACGCGGCAGCCACCTTGGCCAGAATGCCGCGCCCGTTCGTAACGATGATGCGAATGCCCACCGTGAAGTGACGGTCGGGGTCGGCATCCCATTCGACATCGACCCAATCATGGTGCTGCCGGCCGCGCGCCTTGGCAATGGTCTTGCAATCGTGGGTGTGGATCGCGAGGCCCTGGCCCTTGCTGATGAGGCCAACGATCGGGTCACCGGGAATCGGCTGGCAACAATGCGCGAGCTGCACGGCCATGCCGTCAGCACCCCGAATCAACACCGGCGGCGCGCGCAGTTCGCGGCGGTGCTCGTTGCCTGCACCCTCTGCGCCACCCGGCAGCAAGGCATTCCCGCCGCCACTGGTACCCTGCCGTGCACCAGACGCACCGGCGTGAGACATGCCATGACCACCATGCGCGCCATGAACGCCCTGCGTTCCTGGCGCACCCGCTTGCAGCCGCCGCGCCACCACCGCAGCAAGGCGTTTGCCGAGACCAATATCGGCGAACAGGTCGTTGCGCGATTTGGCACCGGTGTCGCGCAACAGTTTGTCCCAGCGCGCTGAATCAAGCTCAATGTCGTTTATCCCGACTGCACGCAGCGCCTGACCGAGCAGGCGCTCGCCGAGCGACGCCGACTCTTCGAACTTCATGGTCTTCATGTAGTGTCGAATGTGCGCACGCGCCTTGCCCGTGCGCACAAAGCCGAGCCAGCCGGGATTGGGCTGCGAACCGCTCGATGTGATGACCTCGACCAGATCACCGTTTTTCAATTCGGTGCGCAGCGGCATCGGCTCATTGTTGATCTTGCAGCCAACGCAGGCATCACCGACACCGGTGTGCACGGTGTAGGCAAAGTCCACCGCCGTCGCTCCACGCGGCAACGACATGATGCGGCCCTTGGGCGTAAACACATAGACTTCGTCGGGGAACAGATCAACCTTGACGTGCTCCAGAAACTCGGCCGGATCACCCGACGAATTCTGGATGTCGAGCAGCGACTGCAGCCACTTGTGGGTCTTCTTCTGCACATCCGAAATGGCCGCATCGTCGGTCTTGTAGAGCCAGTGCGCCGCCACACCAGCTTCGGCCACGCGATGCATGTCGGCGGTGCGGATCTGCAATTCCACCGGCGTGCCAAACGGGCCGATCAGCGTAGTGTGCAACGACTGATAGCCATTCACTTTCGGGATGGCGATGTAATCCTTGAACTTGCCCGGCACCGGCTTGTAGAGCGCGTGCAGCACGCCGAGCGTGTGATAGCTGGTGGATATGTCTTTGACGACCACGCGAAAACCGTAGACATCGAGCACCTGCGAGAAGGTCAGCTTCTTCTCGACCATCTTGCGGTAGATGCCGTAGACATGCTTCTCGCGCCCATACACCTTGGCGTCGATACCGGCCTCGGGCAATGCGCGCTGGATCGCTTCAAGAATCTTGTTGACGCCATCACGGCGGTTGCCGCGCGCCAGCTTGATCGCCTTCGAGATGACGGCAAAGCGGCGCGGATAGAGGTTGGCAAACGAAAGATCCTGCAACTCGCGATAGACCTGATTGAGGCCGAGGCGGTGTGCAATCGGCGCGTAAATTTCAAGCGTCTCGCGCGCGATGCGGCGGCGCTTGTCGCTGCGCAACGAGCCGATGGTGCGCATGTTGTGCAGGCGATCGGCGAGCTTGACCAGAATCACGCGCACATCGCGCGCCATTGCCAGCAGCATCTTGCGGAAGTTTTCGGCCTGCGCGGTTTCCTGGCTTTCAAACTCGATCTTGTCGAGCTTGGAGAGGCCATCGACGAGAGCGCCCACCGCTGCGCCAAAACGCGCCGCCACATCTTTAACGGTGATGCCGGTGTCTTCGACCACGTCGTGCAGCAGCGCCGCCATCAGCGCCTGCGTATCGAGCTTCCAGGAAGCACAGATGCCCGCGACGGCGAGCGGATGGGTGATGTATTCCTCGCCGCTGGCGCGCATCTGGCCCAGATGGGCTTCGTCGCTGTAAACATAGGCCGCAGCGATGCGCTCAATATCCGCCGCTTTCAGGTAGGCGGTCAGCGCTGTTTTGAATTGCTCAAACTGTGCGCCCTTGGCTGAAAGCTCGCCGGGGAGGTTGGCGGTATCAGCGGGGGGAGCACTGGATTGCGCAGTGCGCGATGGAGGCGCGGCGGGCGCGTCAGCGTGACTGGCGGCTCCTGCGCTGTTTGATTCCCCGGCGTTGCCGGCAGGGTTGCCTGCGCTACGGCCCGCGAGGCGCTCGCGCGCCTCATCCAGATCAACTATCTGGGCACGCGCGGCATTGCGTGAAGCGGAGCGATGATCCATGACATCCTCCGCAGCGTCCTTTAGCTCTGTACGCGCTTGAGCATTTCAATGCCGACGTGACCGGCAGCGATTTCGCGCAGCGCGGTGACGGTGACCTTGTGACGGCCGGCGTCCAGTTTGGGCGCGGCACCCTGTGCGAGCTGGCGCGCACGGTAGGTGGCAGCAAGAGCCAGATCGAAACGGTTCGGAATCTTTTGCAGACAATCTTCAACGGTGATGCGGGCCATGGCGGTTGCTCTCTTGGGGGATGCGGAATGCGTGGAACGTGTGGAACGGTGCTTGGTAAGGATTGGTGCTTCGAGCGGAATAGCGCTAACTGCAGGGCAGTCAAGGCCGGTATCGCCGACGAAAAAATCCAGACAAAAGCCGGGGAAATGCAGCGAAAAATTTAGCGCGAAATACCCAGCTCGCAGAACACTGCCGGCTCGCGCCCGGCGACCTGCCTGAATCGCAAACGCGCTGCCAAAACAATGGCTTGCAGCGCTTTTTGGGCATCGGAAAACGAAGCGTTGATGATAGCATAGTCGAACTCGCCCGCCCGCTGCATTTCCTCATCGGCATTGCGCATGCGCCGCGTAATTTCAGCCTCCCTGTCCGTGCCGCGATCACGCAGGCGCCGCTCCAATTCGGCGCGCGAGGGCGGCAAAATGAACACGCTCACCACCTCGGGAAACATGCTGCGGATCTGCGCTGCGCCCTGACAGTCAATTTCGAGCACGATGTCGCGCCCGCCGCGCATTTCGGCTTCGATCCATTTACGCGAGGTGCCATAAAAATTGCCATGCACTTCGGCACTCTCAAGAAATTCGCCGCGCTCGCGCATCGCGAGGAACTCCTCGCGGCTGACGAAATGGTATTCGCGCCCCTGCAACTCGCCCGGACGCAAGGCGCGCGAAGTGAAGGAAACCGACACGACGAGATTGGCGTCAACATCCACCAAGGCATTGACCAGACTCGACTTGCCCGCGCCGGAAGGCGCCGCGATCACCAGCAACGAGCCGCTCATGATGCGCTCATTCGATGTTCTGCACCTGTTCGCGCATTTGCTCGATCAGGATTTTCATTTCCATGGCGGCGGTGGAAATTTCACCCGACACCGATTTTGAGCCGAGCGTATTGGCCTCGCGGTTCAGCTCTTGCATCAGAAAATCGAGGCGTTTGCCGCACGCCCCCCCCTTGGCAAGCACACGCCGCACTTCCGACAAATGCGCGCCAAGACGCGACAACTCTTCGGCCACGTCGATCTTGATGCCGAACAGTGCGATTTCCTGGCGCACGCGCTCATCGTCCACCGCGCCCAGCGCATCGCGCAGGCGCGCCGACATTTTGGCTTGCTGCTCCTGCACCGCTTGCGGCATCAGCGGCTCCACCTTCTTGACCCAGTCTTCGAGACCGGCCACGCGCGCGAGCAACATGTCTTTGAGCTTGTCGCCTTCGCGCGCGCGCGACGCGCCAAACTCTTCCATCGCCTCCACCATCATCGCGCTAACGGTGTCGCGCATCTGGTCTGCATTCAACGCCGTGTCTTCGAGCACGCCGGGCCAATGCAGCACTTCCATCACACGCAGATCAAGCGCTTGCGGCACCAGCTTCTTGACGTTCGCTGCGGCTTCCCCGAGGCGGCGCACCACCTCGTCGTTCAGATGCAAGGGCCGGCCAGCGCGGTGCTGCCCGGCCTGCCCGTCCTTGCCGTAGCCAAGGCGCAGCTCCACCTTGCCGCGCGTGACGCTCTGGCTGATCGACTCGCGCAATCCGGGTTCGAACGAGCGCACCTCATCGGCGAGACGGAACATGAGATCCAGAAAACGCGAATTGACGCTCTTGATATCAAGGTTAAGCGCGCCGTGCGGCAGGTCGCGCGACACGGCCGCGAAGCCGGTCATGGAAAGAATCATGTGATGGGCGGTGCCGGAGGGGATAGATTGATTAGAATGCCGTTCGACCCAATTATAAGGAAACGCTGTATCTGTCCGCCCAATGCCATTGCCGCGCGCGCAGGGGTTTGTTTGCTTCGTTGTTGCGCGCACGGCACAGAAAGGTGGGGAGTGATGCAGTGTTTTCAGCGCTTTTGGCATTTCGCGTCCGCCGCAACTACAGTGGCCGAGCGCAATCTTCAGGGATGACATGGCAGCGCAGTCCAATTCAGCACTCCCGGAAAACACCATTCTCGAAAATTACCGGGTGGCACGGCCGCTGGCGTCGGGCGGGTTTTCCATCGTCTATCTGGCCTACGACGAATACGGCGCGCCGGTGGCGATCAAGGAATATCTGCCGGCCGGCCTGTCGTTGCGCGGCCATGGCGAGATTGTGCCGACAATTGCGCCTGATCACAAAAATCTGTTCCGCTACGGCCTCAAGTGCTTTTTTGAAGAGGGTCGCGCGCTGGCGCGCATCTCGCATCCGAACGTGGTGCGCGTGGTCAATTTTTTCCGCGCCAACGAAACCGTTTACATGGTGATGCAGTACGAGCGCGGGCGCAGCCTGCAGGAGCACATCATCCAGCGCAAGGGCGAGATCAAGGAAAACTTCATCCGCCATGTATTTGTGCAGTTGATGAACGGCCTGCGCGAGGTGCATACCTACAAGCTGCTGCACCTCGACATCAAGCCGGCCAATATCTATATCCGCAACGACGGCATACCGGTGCTGCTCGATTTCGGCGCAGCACGCCAGACCCTGATCAAGGATGGCCCCAAGCTCAACCCGATGTACACACCGGGGTTTGCCGCACCCGAGCAATACAAAAACCGCGACACGCTCGGCCCCTGGTCGGACATTTACTCGGTAGGTGCCTCCATGTTTTCGTGCATGTCGGGCATGGCGCCGCAAGCCGCCGACCAGCGGCTTGACAAGGAACGCATGCAATCGTGCGCCAAAACCTTCAAGGGCAAGTATTCGCGCGAGCTGCTGGAGATCATCGACTGGTGCTTGCGCCTCGATCATTTAGAGCGGCCGCAGAGCGTATTTAGCCTGCAAAAAGCGCTGGTCGAAAATCGCCCGCCCGAAGCGGAAAAGTCATCCGTCATCGGTGGTTTCAAAAAAATGTTCGATGACATCACCAAGCCAGCGGCCAAGCCTGCTGATGCGAGCCAACCCCAACACAGCAGCAAGACACTTGAAAAAAAAGGGGCTGAGGGGCCCGCGCCATGAAATTTTCGATCTATCAGGAAAGCCAGACCGGCGCGCGCTCCTACAACCAGGATCGCACCGGTTACGTGTTCTCGCGCGACGCACTTTTCATGATCGTGGCCGACGGCATGGGCGGCCATGCGCAAGGCGAGGTCGCCGCGCAGATCACGGTCGACACCATCGGCAAGCGCTTCCAGCGCGACGCCCGCCCGGCGCTCGCCAGCCCCTTGAGTTTTTTGGGCGATGCGATCAACGCGGCACATCACGCCATCCTCGCGCACGCCGAGCAGCATCAACTGCTGGAGACGCCGCGCACTACGGTAGTCGCGGCCATCATTCAAAAAGGCGCCGCGTGCTGGGCGCACGTGGGCGACTCACGCGCCTATCTGTTTCGCGAACGCCAGGTATTGACGCAGACCGTTGATCACTCGCATGTGCAACAACTCCTGACGCAGGGCATCATCACCGCCGCTGCGGCGGCCACCCACCCCGAGCGCAACAAGATCTACAACTGCCTCGGCGCGCATGTGCCGCCCAAAATTGAGCTGTCGCAAAAGCACGTCTTGCGTGCGGGCGACACATTGCTGCTGTGCTCGGACGGCCTGTGGGGGCCACTGGCGCCGTCACTGCTCGCCAACGCATTCACGCGCGAGCCGCTGGCCAAGGTGGTTCCCGCGTTGATCAATCAGGCAGTGAAAAATGCCGGGCGCGAAGCCGACAATGTCACGGCGCTCGCGATGACCTGGGCTGATGATGACGGCAGCGCAAGCCAGGATGGCGGCGTCTCCACCCTCACCATGCCGGCCGATGCCTTCAATTCGCAAATCGACATGACGGCAGCAGCGGAAGCCGACTTGTCGGATGACGATATTGAAAAAGCGATATCAGAGATTCGCAGCGCGCTGGCCAAGTCGAACAGGCCGCAGAGCTGATTGCGGCATTGCCACTGCAGGGCAGGTCACACAGCGAACTACGCAGCAGCGCGCGCCACATCCTGCGCCACATCCTGCGCCGCAAACTGCGCCAGCGTACTGAGCAACTCCGCGTCCGCATACGGTTTGGGGAGGTAGGCATTGACGCCCGTCTCGCTGACCATTTCACGGTGACGCACCATGGTGCGCGCGTGTCCGGTCGACAATTGAGAATGCAGCGTTGATTGGGCACCGGCGCAAGCAATGAAAGAAGCCGGCATGCAGCCGGCCTCTTTCATTGCGTCATTGGCGTACTCAGTGCCGTACTCAGTGGCGTACTTTCAGGTCACCGGGCAGCTTTGACAGATAGGCCGCCACGTCTTCGATGTCTTGCTTCGAGAGCGACTTGGCCATCGGCGCCATCACGGCATTCTTGCGGCCAATCACGGATTTTTCACCCTGCTTATAGGCGTTGAGCGCGGTCACCAGGTAATCGTAGTGCTGGCCGGCCAGTTTGGGGTATTCAGGTTGCAAGGGTTTGTTCCAGTCGCCGTTGACCGCGTGGCAGCTCGCGCAGACGGCCGCAGCCTTGGCCTGGCCACGTTCCGCGTTGCCGGCTGCATGCGCACCGTTAAACACGGCGAGCGCCACTACAGCAGCGGCAAGCACGCTTGCACGCTTGCTTGTACGCTTCAATGTCAATGCCTGCGTCATTTGCCCGACCCTCCCTTGGAATAGTAGGCGGCAAGCTCGGAAATATCCTTGTCGCTTAGCGTCGCGGCGATTGCGCCCATGGTCGGGTGCTTGCGCTCGCCAGCCTTGTAGGCATTGAGCGCTGACTCGAGAAACTTGGCGTTCTGGCCGGAAATCATCGGCACGTGATACACGTGCGGATAAGCCATGCGATAGCCGGGAATGCCGTGACAGCCGATGCACATGGCAGCCTTGCCGCCGGTATGCGTCGTGCCAATCGGTGCGCTCGATACCGCAGCGGCAGCCGGTGCGGCAGATGCGCCCGGCGCCGCAGGTGCGCTTTGGCCCAGCGCGGCTGGCGCGGCAAGCCCCAGCAAGCTCAGCAAGAGAAGATTTTTCATGTCGTTGTTTGAAAATGCCGAAAAACGAGGCCGATGAAAAGAAGTTGAAAAGAGAGTGAAAAAAACAAAAATGCTGCGCGACAAACCGGCGGATTATAAAGCATCTCCACGCTGCCGCGAGGGGCTTCCCCTATAATGCCCCTTGCGTTTTCGCTCTCACCGCCGCGTTGCCGCTCATCCCGCAACGCATTTTTCAATGCATCCACCACTGACCCCTCCCATGCGCTTCGAAGGCTCACAGAATTACGTCGCCACCGGCGATCTGCAACTCGCGGTCAATGCCGCCATCACCCTGCAGCGCCCGCTGCTCATCAAGGGCGAGCCGGGCACCGGCAAGACCATGCTCGCCGAAGAAGTGGCCGCCGCGCTCGGCATGCCGCTGTTGCAATGGCATATCAAATCGACCACCAAGGCGCAGCAGGGTTTGTATGAATACGA
>JANNCZ010000345.1:0-12330 GCA_031387185.1 Burkholderiales bacterium | reverse complement strand
CAAGGTGCCGGACGACTTGCGCCGCGCGATTGAGTCGCTCGCGCGTGGCTATGTCAATCCGCGCACCTTCTTCGTCGAGAAAATGGCTGAAGGCGTCTCGACCATTGCGGCGGCTTTCTGGCCCAAGCCGGTGATCGTGCGCCTGTCAGATTTCAAGTCGAACGAATACAAGAAGCTGATCGGCGGCAGCCTGTATGAGCCGGATGAAGAAAACCCGATGCTCGGCTTCCGCGGCGCGGCACGCTACATCGCCCCGGATTTCGCCGAATGCTTCCGGATGGAATGCGAGGCGATGAAAAAGGTGCGCGACGAAATGGGTTTCACCAACGTCGAAATCATGATCCCGTTTGTGCGCACCCTCACCGAATGCGCCAAAGTGATCGACCTGTTGCGCACGCACGGCCTTGAGCGCGGCAAAGGCGCGACCACGCCGGATGGCAAAGGCCTGCGGCTGATCATGATGTGCGAGTTGCCAACCAACGTCATCCTCGCCGAGCAATACCTCGAATATTTCGACGGCTTCTCGATCGGTTCCAACGACCTGACGCAACTCACGCTGGGCCTTGACCGTGACTCGGGCCTCGTGGCCGGCTCCTTCGACGAACGCGACCCAGCCGTCAAGGCGATGCTCAGCATGGCGATTGCCGCATGCAAAAAGCAGGGCAAGTATGTCGGCATCTGTGGACAAGGGCCGAGTGATTATCCCGACCTCGCCAAGTGGCTGCGCGATGAAGGCATCGTCGCGCTGGGCTTGAATCCCGATACCGTGGTGGACACCTGGAACAAGCTTGCGCAGGCGTCGTAATCATGCATCAGGGCCGCGCCTTGAAGGAATCTACTGACGCGCTGCTCTCTGCTGCCGCCGCCAATGGCGATGTGCCTGGCGTTATCGCCGCCGTCACGACAGCAAGCGGCACGATTTACGAAGGCGCAGCAGGCGTGCGCATGCAGGGCCAGAGCGTGCCGATGGGGCAGGACACGGTAGTGTGGCTCGCTTCGATGACCAAGCCCATCGTCGGCGCTGCAGCGATGCAACTGGTCGAGCAGGGCCGCATTGCACTGGATGAGCCGTGCGCCAAAGTGATTCCCGAGTTTGCAGACTTCAAAGTGCTCACCGGCTGGAGTGCGCAGGGCGAAGCACTCACGCGTCCACCCAAAACACCCATCACGCTGCGCCATCTGCTCACGCACACTTCAGGTCTGGTCTACGACACCTGGAACCCGGACATGGCGCGCTACCAAAAGCTGCACAATATTCCGCGCGCGAGCTCAGGGTTGGAGCGCGGCCTGCGCGTGCCGCTCGCGTTCCATCCCGGTGAGCGCTGGGAATACGGCATCAACATCGAATGGACGGGCAGATTGATTGAAGCCGTGAGCGGCCAGCGCCTCGGCCAGTATCTGATTGACCATCTCACTGGCCCCCTGGGCATGACCAGCACTGGCTTCAAGATCACGCCAGACATGCGCGCGCGCCTCGCGAAAGTGCATCAGCGCAGCGCCGATGGCGGCGTCACGGTGATAGACCTCGAAATCAATCAAACGCCGGAGTTTGAGCCGGGCGGCGGTGGGCTGTATTCAACGGCAAGCGATTACCTGCGCTTCATGCGCATGATCCTCAATGGCGGCAGGGGAGATGGCGCTGAGGGCGCAAACGGGGCAGGCGGAGCCAACGGCGCCAGCGGCGGCAATCAAGTGCTGCGACCTGAAACAGTCGCGCTCATGTCGCAAAACGCGATGGGCGGATTGCGTGTGCGCATGCTGCCGACGCAAGCCCCAACCCTCTCGCTCGACGCCGAATTTTTCCCCGGCACGCCCAAGACCTGGGGCCTGTCATTCATGATTAATGAAGAGACCGCACCCACTGGCCGCTCGCCGGGCAGCCTCGCGTGGGCGGGCTTGCCCAATACCTTCTTCTGGATTGATCCAGTCAAAAAAATCGGCGGCGTGATTTTGATGCAGGTGCTGCCGTTTGTGGATCAGAAGGCGCTGGAGGTGTTTACGCGGTTTGAGTCGGGTGTGTATGCGGGCTTGGCTCGATCGTAAGCGGACGCCTGCTCGCGAACTGTTCAAAATGTGCTTGGCAGCTCAGGACTCAAGAAAACGGGCATTCAACTGCCGGTGACGCAGAGGCCTGTCAGATGCCGTTCGACAGCAATCCGATGAACGTGGGAGAATCTTTGCCAGCTGCGTCGAGCGATTCATTGAGGCGCAGGGTCTGATTCTCCGGGAGACTGCCGCGGAAAACTGGAAAAACCGCATTGTTGCCACGCCGGACACCCTGTTCGGTAAACCGCGCATCAATGGCACGCGAATCGGCGTGGAATTCATTCTTGATCTCATGTTCTCGGGATGGAGCGAAGACAGGATTCTCGAAGAATATCCACACGTCGCTCGTGAGGATTTGCAGGCGGTATTTGCGTTCGTGCGTGACTACATCAAGGACGAGCGGTACATCATGTACACGTGACTGAAAGTACGGATGCAGCATGAGCCGACTTTGCATTTGATGGTGGTGCGCAAGTGCTGGTCGACCGGCTTTCATCTGGTGCCGACTGGCGGTGCTTGTTATCAATCAATGATCCTTGACGAGTGGAGCGAATTGCTTTAGTTCGTTGCCGCAATTTTTGAGAAGGCAGCAATGATAAAAAAATCTATCTCCACAAGCCCCCGCAGCTACTTGCGCGAGAAGCTGCAGGTTCAGCGTGAAGGAAGCGAAATCTATCTAAAAGGTGACGTCAATGGGGAAACGTTCAGACTCGTCCTCGCGACAATCCATAGCGCTGAGCAAGCGGGATATGACGAGATCAAAATTGACTTTTCTAAATGTACGAAGGCGTATCCAGCGGGCATGCTGCCGTTGTGTGCATACGCCATCACCCGGCGCGAAGTGCATGGCAACGTCGAGATAGCGTTGCCCGAAGATATGAAGATGTCGCGCTTGTTCCGGAACACCAACTGGGCACACTTTCTAGATCCACGGGACTTCGATCCATCGGAATCGCGCAAAGTGCAAACACAGCTTCCGGCTACCCGCTTTCACAATAGTGATGAGCAGAGCAGTCTAGTTTCGCATTTTGTGGAAACACTGCTCGGAGTTGTGGAAGGCGTTCCAAGGGAAAATTTTAGCGCGGTGGAGTGGGCGCTCAATGAGATTACTGACAACGTTTTGAATCATTCGCAATCGAAGTTCGGGGGGCTCGTGCAACTATCTGTACTCCAGCAGGCAGGGAGGCTGGTCGAGTTTTGTGTGTGTGATGCGGGGGTGGGAATTCCGAACAGCCTGCGAACTTCGGGAGCATTCCCCAAGGATGAAGATGCGTTGGAGCAGGCTATTCGGGAGGGAGTCACTCGCGATCCTGCCGTGGGCCAAGGAAATGGACTTTACGGAACAGTTCAAATCTGCAACGTCAGCAAGGGGCGGTTACGAATCGATTCCGGTTACGCGTCGCTTATTTATGATGTGGGCCAGATGCATTTGCGGCCTGAGGGGATTCCGCTCGCTGGTACGTTGGTCGATGCGGTGATCAGATTGGACCGGGAGAAATTGCTCGGCGAAGCGCTCAAATTCAAAGGCGTCAGACATACACCGATTGATTTCGTTGAACACAGATATGAAGCTGGGATGCACAAAGTCTTAGAAATCGATATATCAAAGGAGTCTGCGTCATTCGGGTCAAGGCAGGCGGCGAAGCCGGTGCGCATAAGAATCAAGAATTTGCTTGACATGAATCCAGATCACAAATTTAGACTTGATTTTTCAGGAGTTCCGATAATCTCTAGTAGTTACGCGGATGAAGTGTTTGGAAGGTTGTTTGTTGAAATTGGGCCGCTGGCCTTTGTGCGACAGTTCGAAATGATCGGAATGAATGACACGGTAAGAAATTTGATAGACAGAGCGATGCGTCAAAGGTCTGCCACTGATTTCAAAATCTCCGCTGCGGACTAGCTGCGGCGATTACGGTGCGGGATTTCGATTTTCCTGCGCACACTTCACGTATTGACGTTCACCACTACCCGCCCGCGAATCTTCCCCGCCATCAAATCGCCCGCCGCCGCAATCGCCTCTCCCAATCCAATCTCCTGCGTGATCGTGTCGAGTTTCGACGCCACGATGTTGCAACCAAGCTTGCTCCAGGCCTTCACGCGCAGCGCTTTTGGCGCCATCACCGAGTCAATGCCGGCTAGCGTTACACCACGCAAAATGAACGGCGCGACGCTGCCGGGCAGGTCGAGACCTTGCGCGAGGCCGCAGGCGGCGACCACGCCGCCGTACTTGGTTTGCGCGCACGCGTTGGCGAGTGTGTGCGAGCCGACTGAATCGACCACACCGGCCCAACGCTCTTTCTGCATTGGTTTTCCGGGCACGCTCAAGGTAGCGCGGTCAATCACTTCGATGGCACCGAGTGATTTGAGATAGTCTGCTTCGTGCATCTTGCCGGTGGAGGCGACGACCTTGTAGCCCCATTCGGAAAGGATCGCGATGGCGACGCTGCCGACGCCGCCCGAGGCACCGGTGACGAGGATTTCGCCTTGATCCTTGGTGACGCCCAATTGCTCCATGCGCATCACGCACAGCATCGCGGTGTAGCCGGCGGTGCCGAGCGCCATCGCTTGCTTCGTGGTCAATTGTGAGGGCAGGAGTACCAGCCAATCGCCTTTCACGCGCGCCTTTTGCGCAAGGCCACCCCAGTGTGTCTCGCCCACCCCCCAGCCGTTGAGGATCACCTTGTCGCCGGTCTTGTAATCGGCGTGGCTGGATTGTTCGACGGTGCCGGCGAAATCGATGCCCGGCACCATCGGCCATTTGCGTACCACCGGGCTTTTGTTGGTGATGGCGAGGCCATCCTTGTAGTTGAGCGTGGAGTAATCGACCTTGACGGTGACGTCTCCTTCCTGCAGTTGCGCCTCGTCAATTGCGGTGAGGGCGGCGCCAAATACGTCGCCTTTGGTCAGAAGAATGCCTTGCATGCTTGCCTCTTGTGTAGGTTGAACCGTGGCATCGCTGCCAAACTTGATTTATGTATCCGCTGAGGCCCTTGGTGAGAGCCATTGTCAGAGCGATGCCTTGAAACGCCTTGGTGGGAGCGGCTCCTGGCCACAGTCATCTCTCAGTGCTGGCCGTGCAACCCCTGTTTGATGCTATCAGCATCTTGCGGTTGGCAATGTTCGCATAAGTAGAGATTGCGGCTCGCGGCATCAATGCGCCTGATACGGTGGCCGCATTGGTGGCATGGCTCGCCCTCCCGGTCAAACACCCAGTGCCGGTAGCGGCCAAATGCGACGCCTTCGCTCTTGAGCCGTGCGGCAATCGCCGGATCAATCGTAATGCCACCTGTCCGGTACGAGCGCCGCGTGAGATTGAGGGCCGAGTTGGCAAGTGCCTGGCGTTCCTGAGTGGCAAGCCCTGCGATGCAGGCACCGGGATGCAAACGCGCAGTGAACAGGATTTCGCTGCGCAGATAGTTGCCCACGCCGGAGAGAAACGACTGATCAAGCAATAGCACTGCGAGGTTGCGGCGCGCAAAGCGGGGCGGTTCGATGTGGACGAGCACCTGCTGTGCGGTGACTCGCGGGTCGAGCAATTCGACGCCCAGTTTCGCGATGTAGGGATGGCGTTCGATCGCGCTTGTGTCGAGCACGGCTATTTCGGATGCGCTGTACAGCACTGCCGTGTGGGACACGCTGGCAATTGTGAGTCTGGTCTGCAGATGACTGGCAGGTGGCGCGCCCCGGTAGATGGCCCATTGGCCGTAAAGCTGGTTGTGCGAGTAGATGGTGGCGCCGCAGTCAAAATGGGTCAGGATGGCTTTGCCGCGCGCTTCAATCGCGCCGATCATGCGCCCTGATAAACGCCGGCCGGCCGGTTGCAGGTCCGGAAATTTGTCCGGCGCAAAGCGCACGAGCACGGCACGTTTGCCGGCCAGCACGCGCGCGAGTTTGTCCACCGCGCGGCGGATTTCGGGGACCTCAGGCATCACGCCGCCATCGTTGCAGGGTCAATGTCCGCCATGGCCGGCCAGGATCAAACCCGCAATGCCAAGCGACAACATGGCACCCGCGGTGAGCAGCGAACGCAAACGCATGTACCACGCCGGCAGCGCATGCTGTATTCATCGCAAATGGGCCCCCGCCAAGCCGTAGTGTACGCGCGCGCAAGCCGACTACAATTTGTGCGCATCCGGCAGATCAGCCTAAGACCAACACCAGCACCCCAGCGGAGCCACGAAGCCAATGCCATTCATCCATTCCCTGACCTGCGAGTGCGTGAAAAGGATTTTGCTGGTGGCAAGCCTGTGCGCCGCCGCATCCGCCCAAGCGGTTACGTTCGATTGCGCCAAGGCGAACGGCGCGGACGAAAACGCGATCTGTTCGGAGGTCGCGCTTTCCAAACTCGATGACGAGTTCGGCAATGGCGTGCGTATGGTCAGTGCCAACCTCTCAATTCCAATGCGCGACTACGTCAAGCGTGCGCAGGAGCGTTGGGCCACATCGCCAGCCAGCCCGCGCAGCGGCGCGTGCAAGGGTGATGTCAAGTGCATCACAGCGCGCTATCAGGAGCGGCTCGCCTACTTGCGCAATCCGCATCTTCCTTTTGAGGGCGTGTATGCGGCAAAAAAAGTGCAGTTCCGGCTGGAGAGTTTTGCCTCCGGCGCGCTGCGCTACGGCTTCTATCCGGAAGGCAGTGGCGCTGCGGTGTATTTCAACGAGGGCCGCGAGCCGCGCGTGAGCAATCGCGAATTGCTGCCGCCGCCGCCCGCCGAGCACTGTGCGCTGCGATTGGAGTTTGCGCAGGATGGCAACCTCACGGTGTATGTGAAGGAAGCGAAGAAAAAGGCGTGCGACAACTTCAAATTGCTGGCAGGCGTCTACCTGCGCGATTACGCGCGGGTGCCGTTGAATTGAGCGGAATGCTCGAGCGCAATGCCGAAAGCAATGGCGCGAGCAATGTCCGGAAAGCAAATGTCGGCGAACGGGTTGTACGGCCGCTTAACTTGATCCACCGATGTGTTAACCAGGGAGTAAGACATGGCGCTGCGCCAGAACCGTAAAGTCATCATCACCTGTGCCGTGACAGGCGCGATTCATACGCCGAGCATGTCGCCGCATTTGCCGATCAGTCCGAAGGAAATCGCCGACGCAGCGGTAGGCGCGGCAGAGGCTGGCGCGGCGATAGTGCATTTGCATGCGCGTGATCCGGTGGATGGCCGGCCGACGCAAGATCCGAAGTGGTTTCGTGAATTCGCGCCAGACATCGCCAGCCGCTCTGACGTGGTGATCAACTTCACCACCGGCGGCGCGCCGACCATGACGATTGAAGAGCGCTTGCAACCGGCGCTGCAACTCAAACCCGAAGTCGCCTCGCTCAACATGGGCTCGATGAATTTCGGCATGTATCCAATGCTGTCGCGCTACAAAAACTGGCAGCACGACTGGGAAGTGCCTTATCTCGCGGGGTCGGATGAGCGCATCTTCAAGAACACTTTCAAGGACATTCAATACATTCTTGAGTCTTGCTCGGCCAACCTCACGCGTTTCGAGATCGAGTGCTATGACATCGGCCACCTCTACACGGCAGCACATTTTCTGGAGCGTCAGATTGTCAAGCCGCCTCTGTTCATTCAATCGGTGTTCGGCCTCTTGGGCGGCATCGGCCCGCACCCGGAAGACGTGATGCAGATGCGCCGCACGGCAGACCGCTTGTTCGGTGACGACTACGTGTGGTCGGTGCTCGGCGCCGGCCGCAACCAGATGCCAATTGCGGCCATGTCGGCGGTGATGGGCGGCAATGTGCGCGTCGGCCTCGAAGATTCGCTGTGGGATGGCCCCGGCACGCTGGCGGCCACCAACGCCGCGCAAGTGAAGCGGATTCGCAGCATCATCGAGGCGCTTTCGCTCGAAGTTGCCACGCCCGATGAGGCGCGCGATATTCTGAAGCTGAAGGGCAAAAACAGCGTCGGGTTCTGACGCTGTTTTTAGTGGCGGGGCAGCGCCGGGTGCTAACGCTATTTTAGGGGCGGGGCAGCGTGTAGTCTTTACGCTGCTTCGCCGCGCGGCAGCGCCTCAGCGCAAGCGCCGCTTCGAGGTCGCAAACAGCGTCACCGCGCCAATCAACATGAAAGCGATGCCTGCGAGCACGTTGACCACGTCGGCGCGGCGCGTGTTGGCGCGCACTGTCAGCGCCGCTTTGGTCAGAGCAAACGCAGGCGCTGCAGCTTCACTGACCAGGACGCTGTAGACGCCCGGCGAGTTGATTTTGCTATGCAGCAGCGGATGGCTTTGCACCCGCGTTGCAGTATCACTGGCAGTGCCATTGAACAACGTTTCGGCTTTGGCGGCGATCTCGCTGCCACTGATCAAGTGGGTGAGGTAGCGGTTGGCGGCCGGGGCACCGGCGCTGGCGGAAAACTCGGCTTCAAGCGTGAAGGCTACCGGGCTTTGCTCGGGTTTGAGGCTGAGGATCAGCGGTGGATACGACTGCGGGGCACTGCCGGGACCGCGCACCAGCGGCACACGCGCCAACTCGGCCCCACTGAACAACTTGGCATGCAGGATGTTGAGTGGTGCGGCGGCGGCACCAGCGAGCAAAAACCCTACAGCCGCCCAGCGTAGCAAGGTCAAGCAGCAGCTCCGATTTCCATCAGCACCACACGCGCCGCCGACAGTGTGCGGTCCAGATCGGTGTCGTCGTGGGCGGTGCCGAGGTACCAGGTGCCGCCAGGCAGCAGACGCACGCCGTGTTCCAGCATGGCAAGGCGAAACTGCTCATAGCGCGGGTGCTCGGCAATGGGCACGTCGAAGGCCGGCTCAGGGGTGGGTTTGCTTGACAGGTCGAGCCAGAAAATGGGGCCTGGCCCGCGCGTTACGACCGGCACGCCAGCCTCGACACCGAGTTGTTCCAGACCGCTCATCAACTGCCGGCCACGCGTGGTCAGGCCTTGATACAGGCCTTGACCGCCGAGACGCAGGCGCGACAGCACGGCAAGCCCCGCTGCGATGCCGAGGCCGTTGCCGTTAAAGGTGCTGAAGTGCGACACCGCATTGCTCACCAGCAGTTCCATCAGCTTGGCGCGGCCTGCCAGCGCACCGATGGGCGCGCCGTTGCCCAGCGACTGGCCGCAGATGACGAGGTCGGGGCCGAGATTGCCGGTCAACAGATACTTGCCGATCGCGCCCTGAAACTCGATGCGCAATCCGGTGAATGATTCGTTGAGAACGAACAGAGCCTGGTGGCTTGTTGTGAGGTGGCGTACCAAGCCAAGAAAGCCACCCACCGGCTCAAAGCCGCCGCGGCTCGCCATCACCGGCTCAACGATCACACCGGCAATTGCAGTCCCATGGGCGGTGAACGCCGCCCGCAATGCTTCAGCGTCGTTCCACGGCAGCACCAGCGTTTCGCCCAGTGCTTGCCGGCCGTGGTACTGCCCGGCGAAGCGCAGGATCAGATCGCGCGAGGTGGCGACGCGCGCGATCTTGAGCGCGGTCAGAATCGCGGCTGCGTTGCTGATGTGAAAACGGATCGAGTCCATGCCAGGCATTGCTGCGCACAACTCATCGGCGAGCTGAATTTCACGCGGGTTCGTGGCGGCAGTCTGAATGCCCAATTCGAGCTGTGCGGAAATCGCCGCGTTTACGTCGGGATGGGCGTGGCCAAGCAACACGGTACCGAGGCCGCAAACGTAGTCGACATACTCGTTGCCGGCGGTATCCCAGACGTGACTGCCTTGCGCGCACGCCGCGACCAGGCCGTCAACACCCTGCGCCAGCCGCCAGTTGGCCGACAGCCCGAGCGGCACGCCTTGCAGGATACGCAGGCGCGCCGAGTCGAGCGGGGGCGGCTCAGGAGCGGCGGTCTCGAAGTAGGGCGCGAGCGCCTGCGTGTCGTTGAGCGGATAGTTCACGGACGTTTTGGAAAGTCTTGACTTGGTGCCAAAAAGAAGAAGCGTGGGGTGGAAGTTTACGGTGATTTTGCAACATCAGCGTGGATCGGGATCCGCCGTCCATCCGTCGCCTGGCGCCATTGCAAGGAGAGCATAATTTGTTTATAATTCAAGGCTTTCCTGGAATTTTTAGTCCGGCTTTCCGCAAGTTCAGCCTGCGGTGTTGTGGCCGGTGCGGCAGCGATTTCGTCCAGACTTGCGCACGGGTATCTAACAGGCTTCATCCGGTTCGCGCGGGTCAGGGGTTTTGGCAGGGCCAAGCTTCGACAGTGTCGCGAAGCGCGAGCATGCCACAGTATTTTGGTTTGCGGTTCATTTTGCAATTCACCTTTTTGTATTTACTTTATTTGTGAGGGCAGTTTCATGGTCAGCATTCGTATGGCTCGTGGCGGCGCAAAAGGCCGTCCTTTTTACAACATCGTTGCCGCTGATTCGCGCAATCCGCGCGATGGCCGCTTCATCGAGCGCGTCGGTTTTTACAATCCGATTGCGAGCGAAAACGAAGAGGCGCTGCGCTTTGATCTGGCACGCGTAACCCACTGGAAAAATGTCGGCGCGCAAGTCTCGCCGTCGGTGGCGCGTCTGCTCAAGCAGTTCGCCAAAAAGGCACCAGCGGCTGTTGCGGCTGCCTGATCGTTGCGCATAAAGGCGGCAAGCAGTGGCGCCGCCGGTGAAGCGTGCAGGGGAGGGCGGCCCGTCTGCGCCATCCGACTTGGTCGTGATGGCACAGGTCAAAGAGCCCTACGGTCTCAAAGGCTGGATCAAGCTCTACATGTTTGGCGAGGCGCGTGACGGCCTCAAGGATTTTTTGCAGTGGTGGATCAATCGCGGCAGCGAGGCCAAGCCCGCTTGGCAGTGCGTAATCCCCGAGCAGGTCGCGGCACACGGTGGCACGCTGGTGGCGAAGTGGCCGGGGGTGGAAGATCGCGACGCGGCTTTCGCACTCAAGGGTTTGCAGATCGCCGTGCCGCGCTCGCAGTTTGCGGCAAATGAAGAGAACGAGTTTTACTGGTCCGATTTGATCGGACTTGCGGTGAGCAACCGGCAAGGCGAGTTGTTGGGGCAGGTGGAAGGATTGCTGGATCTCGGGCCGCATCAGGTGTTAAAGGTGCGGTCAGCGGCGGGAGCGGCGGCGTCGAACATCCCGGCGGCTGGTGAAAGATTGATTCCGTTTGTCGCGCAGTACATCGATGCAGTCGATATCGGGCAGGGCAGGATTACGGTGGACTGGGGTCTGGACTACTGACGTATTGGCTGGGAAATGTGGGCTTGTAGGCTTGTAGGCTGGAATACGTCGACCGGGTGGTTTGAAAGAGGCAGTGGCGATGGTGCGGTTTGATGCGATCACGCTGTTCCCTGAAATGTTTGCCAGTGTGTCGGCGCATGGCATCACGGCGCGGGCGCTGGAGCAGCAAGCGTGGCAGTTGGCGTGCTGGAACCCGCGTGATTATGCCGGCAACACGTACCGACGGGTGGATGACCGGCCTTTCGGTGGCGGGCCAGGGATGGTGATGCAGGCAGCGCCGCTGGAAGCGGCGATCAATGCGGCCAAGGCCGCGCAGGTGTCAGCAGGATTACAGGCGCGGGTGATTTACCTCTCGCCACAAGGCAAGACGCTGGATCACCCCAAGGTGATGCAGTTGCGGGACCAAATGCAAGGCGGCTGCGGCGTGGTGTTGCTGTGTGGCCGCTACGAAGGAATCGACGAGCGGCTGATCGCGCGTTGTGTGGATGAAGAAGTATCGATTGGCGATTACGTGCTGTCGGGCGGTGAGCTGGCAGCGCTGGTGTTGATCGATGCGGTAGTGCGGCAGTTGCCCGGCGTGATGAGTGATGACGCGTCGGTAGAGCAGGATTCGTTTGTCAACGGCCTGCTTGATTGCCCGCACTACACGCGCCCGGAGGAACACGCGGGCGCACGGGTGCCTGATGTGTTGTTGTCAGGTAACCATGGCGAGATTGCGCGCTGGCGGTTGAAACAATCGCTGGTGCGGACGATGCAACGGCGGCCCGAGTTGGTCACAAACTGGGCCGCAAGAGCGTTGAGCAAGGACGAGGTGAAGATTCTGGAGCAAGCCCGCGCAGAAGTACAGGCAACGGCACGCAGCGGAAACTGAACTTCGAAAACAAACGGCGCAATCAACCTGGCCGTCCGGATTGCAAGTGCCATGCGTGCCAAGGCAATGCGGGCAAACGTGATGTGGAAGCAAAACGGCGGCAGTGTTAACAGGTTGCTCTTGTACTTTGAAGCTGGGAAAGTTTCACGCGTACGTTTTGCGCGTTGAAATCAAACCTGGTCCATCAACAAAACGAAAGGCAAGATCATGAGCAGCATCATCGAGCAACTGAACAAAGAAGAAATCGCGCGTCTGGCGAAAAACATCCCCGTGTT